>JANNFJ010001292.1:0-12552 GCA_031379725.1 Calothrix sp. OTE_75_metabat_31 | reverse complement strand
GGCATCCTCGCAACAGCTTAACTCCTGTAGTAATTCACCATCGGTTACTGCATTTGCAGCTACAACCCGTGCTAATTGAGTACTCATTTGCGCTAATTCTTGCAAACGGGTATGAGGGGTAGTTTCGTTTGCGGCTTCTTGTGCGAGTATGATATGAGGATTTTTGACAGGCGTTTGCATGGTACAAGGCTAGACAAACGTAAGATGGGTTATTAACTAAACTGTCATACCTGAGTTGAAATCGCCTTTGTGTTTATACGTAAAATAGGGGTTTGGGGTTTGGGTAGGGTCTTCATGTTGGTTGTGGTGATAAATTTATGTATTGAACCACAAAGGACACAAAGGACACGAAGAAGACGAAGGAAGAAAAATTTAGAGATTTTAGACAAGTTTGTACCTACTTTTATAGGGATAGTCCTTATCCCAACTTTATATTTATTTGGTTTTTAAAAACTATTTGCCGCTATATGCAAACAAGTTAATACTTTTTGTTAGCTATTTTTTTTTGAAGATATTTTGGAGTGTTCGGGTTTTTAGCAACTGCTAATCTTACATCTTCATATTTATTATTTGCTAACTTTTCGAGTCTAAAAAATTCGGGTTTTCTAGCAACAAAAGGTGGTTTTCCATAAATTTTGATTTTGATTCTGGCAACAAAAATATCTATGTCTCTAAATAAATTCAAATTAAAATGAATTGTCATCACCGAAATAATAATTTTCTAAATGTTCTCGCAGTTGCAAAGCTGCCATCCACCCGATGGATTGGTCTTCGTCTTCAGATAATTTAATTAATAAACGCTTGGAGATTTCCGAGTGTTTGAGTACACCAAGTCTTACTGCAACAGCTTTATCCTCAGCTAGTCGAGTTAAATGGTTTTCTTCAAGGTAAGGATTATTTGCGATCGCAATGCGGATATTTTCCTGTTCGTGATTTATTCCCCATTCTATAAATAGCAAAGGTAATTTATAGTCTTCAATAATTTTAATACTGCTTGCAACCAATTTTTCCATCAAGCTATTGAACAAAGCTATTGGTATTAACGGATTATCTAACGCAGCAAGACGAACAATTGCCGATTTATCACCAGCTAACTGTTCTAAAATTGCAATCGGTGTATTTTCATGTGCTGCGACTTTACTACGAACCTGATAATCTTTATCTACAGCTAATTTCTCCAATACACTTTCGGATGTATAGGGATTTCCAGCAACACCAATCCTAACGTTGAGACTGTCATCATCCGATAATTTATCTAGTATACCTTTGGGTGTATTGTAATTTCCCGCAACTTTGCAGCGAACATCTATATACTCGTCTTTAGCTAACTCAAATAAAAAATATTGAGGTGTGTTGGGACTTTTCGCCACAGCAATGCGAATTGATTCGTCGCAATGGTTGACTCCCCATTTTAAAAAAGAGGAGGGCAATCCATCTTCGTTAAAGACATCACGATTAACTTGAAATAGTTCATCGTAAAAATTGGGATTTTCAATCAGCAGAAATTCAAAGACTGGGTTATTCAATACATGTAGGGGAAATTCATCAAATAACTTCAACAATATATCTGGAGGTGTATTGGGATTTTGGGCAACTACAGTGCGAATTTTTTCATTTTTAGTATTTATCAGTTCTTTTAGCCGTTTTATCGATGTATTCTGGTCAGATGCTTCCTTTATTGCTGTTTCTAAAACCTGATTGCTCATTTCTTTAGGGTCGATAACTCATGATTATTGTTATAGTTCCCTAATTCAATCTCTAAATTTATACGTTGACTCAGATTTTATTAGGACTTACGTAACAGCTGCAATTAACTGACCACAGAGACACGGAGGCCACGGAGTTAAGATTTGGGAGAGTTTTTGCGTAAGTCCTATTTATATATTCCCACGACTTGATTAATTAAATACTGAAAATTCGTGTAGAGACGTTACATGTAACGTCTCTAAATCTGGCAAAATTATTTACAACTCAATAACCGCACTGTCTCCCCAAAGGGAAACTCTTTCAAATTCAACCCACCGGGAGTTACCACCCACAACACAGGTAATAAGGTCTTCTCCGGAAATTGACCAAATCCATCCGTTAAATAAACACATACTCCTTGACTGTACCCATCCCATCGTTGGGCAACCTTTTCAAAAAATGGTACAAACGATGTCCCACCACCACCAGTTGGCTTAGGTATAGTGCTGTCAGCATCCAATTCATAGGGACCATAAGCATTATTATCCACATAATAAAGCTCGCATTTCAAATGCGGATACGAACGCAAAATGCCGCTAACTTCGCTCAAAAACATTTGCATTTGCTGCCGATCAATCGAACCACTCGTATCAATAGCAACATAAACCTGCACCATTTCCCCTTGCAAAGTTTCCAAATAAAGCTTCCGCCCTAGAAATCGACGGTCAAATCCGGTAAAGTCAGTTGGGGTTTGGACTAAATAACGCCATAAATAAGAACGCCAATCGATTTGGGGTGAAGTTACTGTACCCATTTCCCGTTCAATACCATTCGGTAAGTTACCTTGTTTTGCTCCACGGGCAATTACTGCTGCTTGCTGGAGTGCATTTCGCCAATGTGCAGCTAATGCGGATTTTCGTGCCTCTGATAAGGTATCCTCTTCATCTCCATCCCCTTCTCCCTCTCCCGGTTCGTCGAGTAAATCATCTCGACCATCGCCAGATTTCCATAAAGACTCGTATTTTTCAACATCTTGTAACAAAATTTCGTAAATTTCTTCAACACTAAGATGTTCTAACTTCGCATCCCGAATCCCACCTTGGGGCAGTTCAAATATCCCCTGCTCCATAATAATACCGTTCGTAACAATATCGGCTGCGTAATTCCAAAGAATGCTAGAACGTACTCCCCGACGGGTAACGTGCAATAATGCAGCGTGCAAAACTTCATGGAGTAACAACCCATCAACTTGGGGGGGAGTCAAAGAAACCAAGAATTCCGCATTGAAATATATATCCTTACCGTCGGTTGCTGCAGTCTCATGCCGTTGGGTGGGAATAAACCGGGCAAATAATGCCAGCGTTGCAAAAAACGGCGATTTTGCCCGCAAACGAATCAGGGAAGCACTGATTATTTTTTGAGGTTCTGTCATTTACCTAATCCAACTAATTGAAGATACTCTTGGAGAAACTTTTTCAAATCGGCATCTTCGGCAGCTAATTTTGCTAAAGAACCCATTTGCCCTTTAGTACGCATCATCGGGAACAGGTCTGTGACAAAAAACTGTACCCATTCGGTTGTAGCCTTCTGACTCAACCATTTATAAGCATTGTGTGCTTGCTTGGCATCTTCTGCACGCACGGTTAACCCAATTACTGTCGCATATCTAGCACTTGGTTCCTTGGGAAAAACCATTTTCTCTCCCTTCCCTTCGAGAATTGGCACCAGGTTGGGCAAATTTGCGTACACTTCCAAATATGCTGTAAACTCAGCCGTTGCCGCTGTACCCACAGCTGGGGCAATATCGAGTTCCGCATAATGCAGGGCACTGGCCATTTCCCAGGAACGTGGTGTAGGGAATGCTGGTTGTTGGGGGTCGATTTTGTGTAGTAATGTGGAACGGAACGAAAGAAAAGCAATTATTTGCTCGTGCAAACCTTTTCCTAATGCATAGGCTTTAAAGCTGTCAAAATCTGACTGCACATCGAGGTGCAAAAATCTGTTCGCTAAAGGTGCTGGCATATCGAATACCGCTGCACGGTCTTCTTTTCGATTCCCTGCTGCCCAAACATACCAACCTTCTGGCACAGTATAGCTTCCCACGCATCGGTCTAAAATTAGCTGTTGCGCTACACCTTGCATTGCGGGTGGTGCCATATTCAACTCATCAAGAAATAAAATACCTTTACCGCTACGGGGGAGAAATTCTGGCGGAAACCATTTAGAAATACCATCTTCGGCAACAGGTAAACCCCGCAAATCGGTAGGTGCTAGTTGCGATAATCGCACGTCTACAAAGTCGATTTCATTTTCCCGTGCAATTTGGCTGACAATGCTGGATTTACCAATCCCTGGAGGACCCCAAATCATGGTACTAATTTGCAGCTTTTTCGCAATTAAGTTATTCAAATAGGCTTTGAGTTCGCTAGGATTCATAAAATTTCAGATTTTTTAAGTAATTATTGGGGAACTCTGTTTATCTTGGGACTTACGCAAAGGTCACGGAATAATAAACCACAGAGGACGCAGAGAACACAGAGTCAAGAGGGTTTGGGAGGGTTTTTGCGTAAGCCCTATATCTAAGAAAGAAAGATTGACCTTACTAGGCGCAACAGGGCACGGAGTCAATAGAAGGTTTGGGAGAGTGTTTGCGTAAGTCCTACTAAATGGTTTGTCTTTTAAGCGTTTGCAGTGCAGCATTGCGAACTTCTAAGTTTTTATCCCTTGTTAATTTAATCAGAACTTCAGTTGGTGTATTTTGGTGTCGAGAAGCATAAAGTCGGTCTGAATCAAGCCGACTTTTAGCAAGAGAACTTAATAATTTCTGCCGCATTTCTACGGTAGTATTTCGATGCACCATTAACAACCAACTAAATCCTGAAAGTCGCGTTAAATATTCCAGTACCTCGGTTGGAGTACTGGGATTTTGAGCAACAAATGTGCTACACTGCCAATCCTTTACTAACATTTCTAGGATATGAGCGGAACTGTTAGAATTACTGGCTACTGTTTGTCTTACTTCTACCTCGCGGCATGCAGCTAATTGTTCGAGAAGGTGATTGGGTGTGCTGGGATTGGATGCCACAGCTATTCGTACTTGTGTTGATGCGTCACGCGCCAAAATCTCCAGAATCTGTTCGGGAATATTCGGATTTTGAGCAATCCAAGGACGCAGTAGCGGTTCTTTGCGTACCCATGCGATGAGAATATGTGTGGGTGTATGGGGATGTTTGGCTACATACTTACGAACATTAAAACGCCCGTCGATTGCTAACCGCCAAAGTACTTGTTGAAGTAACTGGGGGGTAGCATTAGGATGCTGGGCAATTGACAGGTCGTGGGCACGATTTTGAGCAATGCGTTCGAGGACATATCCAGGGGTGCTAGGATTGACTGCAACAGCACTCGATATCTGATTTTGATTATGCTTGGCTAAATCGTCGAGTAAATCACCTGGGGCACTAGGGTTTTGAGCAACATAATAATACAGTTCGGCCGACTTCGCTGCTTCTGCCAATATATTCTGGGGTGTATTGGGGTGACTTGCAACCATTTGCCGCACTCGCAGTTCAGGATGACTAGCTAATTGTGTTAGTACAGTAGCACTAATGTGGAGATTTTGTGCCAAAAAATTCATTGCGTGGATGCGGTAATCAGTCGCTAGCTCAATTAGAATATGATTTGGCAAGTCAGCACGAGTAGTTATTGCTTGTTTGACTTTTTTATCATTTTGTGCTAGTAACTTCTCAACCAAAGCCAAAGGAGTATTGGGATTTTTAGCAATTTTTTGATGAATTTCCTCACGAAAATTTAAATTAGGTTCAGAGGTTTCGGCAAGTAGCTCTAAAATACTATGGGGTGTTGTATCTTGCTTGGCAAGGTACAAACGAACTGCTAGAGCGCTATATTGAGCCAGTGTAACAAGAACCTGTTCAGAAACGTTTTCACGCTGGGCAATCGACAACCCCAAACGGACATCGTACTGACTGCGACGTGCCATTTCTAATAAAGCACTTTCTGGGGTTTGATGGTGTTTTGCAACTAAGTACAATACCTCAAAGTTATGGTGCTTTGCCGCAGCAGACAAGAAAAAATCTGGTAAATTATAAAGCCTTAATAGCTTCAACAAAGTCCAATAGGAAATTTCGACAACAAAATTTGCATTTTCCAAAAGTAAAAATGGCAACACCAAATTATCAATAAATTGCCGGGGAAATTCTTCTGCTAGTTCCACCAACACCTCAGTAGGCGTATTTGCATTTGTTGTGACAGCTTTACGGGTTTCGGCATCTTTACTTAGAGCTAATTTTCGCAATAAATCGGGTTCAGCATTCGGATTTGCAGCCACTAATTGTGCTATATCTGTTCCTATATGAACTAACGTACTCAAAATTTCACTCGGTATTGCTGCATCGGTCGCTTGTTGCTCTGGAGTTTGGTGCATTCTATATTTGCCCTTGTTCGCTGTGCTACGAGTCAAGTCGCCGATATCCAGACACGTAGAAATATACGTGTATTATTTTTACTATATTACTTAAGCGAAGTGCTAGTGATTATTGTTACAAACAGGAGTGAAGTTGTCAGAATTGTATATTAATGAGACAAGGTAATTTTGTAGGAGTAAGTTGCTATACTCAACAAGGAATTTTCCTTGGTAATCAAATATTGAATCGCATCAAAAACGCCAATAATTAATCAAATCATCGAAATCGAAACTAATTCGGGAATTAATATACAAAATATCACCCCACAGATAGAAGCGATAATTGCGGCAACTTCTATTAAGAATGGTCAAGTATTAGTATTTTCACGTCACACAACTACAGCGTTAGCGATTAACGAGAATGAAGAACGATTGTTGGAAGATATCAAGGTATTTTTACAAAAATTAGCACCCGAAAGCGGTAGTTACTTGCATAACGATTTACAACTAAGACCCAATATCCCTGCTGACGAACCAATAAATGCTCATTCGCATCTGATGGCAATGATGCTTAATAACAGCGAAATAATCCCAATCGTGGAGGGAAAATTAGGATTAGGGACTTATCAATCAATCCTGTTTTTTGAGTTAGATGGTTCGCGTAAACGGACTGTTTTATGCCAAATAACTGGTGAATAATTATTATAAAAAAATAAACATATTTGGAAGTTTTGGATAGTCGAATGGATTAGAAACCCGGATTCTTTAAGAATCCGGGTTTCTGATTTTCCTTAACCGACTATTATGGGCTTAGGTATAAAGTTTTTATTATTTACTAGGACTTATACTATTTTTATATGAAGATGCATATTACTAGCCTGCAAGAAGCCGCTACCGCGTCTATGTTCTAATTAGACCCAGGCTATAAGCCTGGGTCGGTCTATGCAGCCTCGCATAAAATTGGTATTACGCAATAAAGACATAAAGACTGACCACACAGACACAGAGTAAATAACGGGTTTGGGAGAGATTTTGCGTAAGTCCTATTTACGTTGCCAAAAATTAACTAACGAATTGGTATTTAAAAATTGCGGAAGTGAATTTGTAATATGAGGTTGTTTTTTAACATGGACATCGATAAATGAACCGATAATATCGGACATCAAAGAACGAATTTCGGTAGTGGATGAAGTGGAGGGGAAATCGAGAGAACTTCTGGAAGTAGTTGAATCGATAGGGTGTGCGATCGCATAATGATTAGCACCTTCTAGAAAGACTAGATAACTATCATCCCTTCCCCCAGCAATAGCTTCTTGAAAAGTTCGCATAATTGACGTGGTTGCATCACCTTCATTTACACCATACAACCTACTGCTATTAGAAATTACTCCATCATTCGTCCCCCCCATTAACAACATTGGTAACTTATCAGGTAACGGTAGAATCGTACCAGGTTGATATCCCTGCATCAAAGTTCCCATACTATGTACACCATACCCAAACGACGCAGCGATTTGTGGGAACCATTGGGAATTAGCACTTTCAACAGCAACCCGACCACCTGCGGAATGTCCACCTAAAACAATACGTTGTAAATCAAGTAACCCAGCAAGAATTCCTTTATCTTGCAAATCTTCAAGTTTTCCAAGCAGCGTTGCCAGTAAAATAGCAGAAGCATTAGTACCGTAAACATCAGATTTTGAAGCAGCAAAATCAACCCCTGGAGTGATACTGGGATTCCCCGGAAATTCTTCAGCAATCCAATTAAAAGTCACCACCACCAAACCACGTTCAGCTAACTTTTCTGCCAACCACTGATATACAAAAGCTTCGCGATTATACCCATTAAAAAAAATCACCACAGGGAACGGTGCTTTTTGCTCCGCAGCAGGTATAATTAACGTAGTTTTCTCGCGTTCGCTTCCCAACGTTACTGCTGGATAGAAAACTTTTAGATAAACGCGATCGCTAACAGTAGGAAAATTAGTGATTTTTGCCGTATCAAAAAAAGCACGAACATTCATAAATAATTTGCACTCCTTAAAAGCATCTAAAAACTATCTCAAAATTTTAATTATCTTCCCTCTTCCCCTCTTCCTCTGCGTACTCTGTGTTTGTGTGGTCAATTCAATATTGAAAAAGATTTTGGTACTACCCTATAATCAGACCAAACTAAACTCCTTAAAATCAACCTGCCCAAACAACATATTTTTATCCACAGCAGACAAAACCCTATTATTAGCACTATCGGAACTTAAAACACGACAAACCAAACTAGCAACATCAGCACGATTAATACTACCAACAGCACGAATATCTTCAGTCAACACACCATTACCAGTTGCCGACTCCGACTTTAAACCACCAGGACGAATAATAGTATAAACAAGTCCACTACCAACCAAATGCAATTCAGCTTTATCCTTTTCAATCAACACAGGTTGCAAAGCTGCCAAAGCTTGGGGCGACAAACTAGAAACGCTATTTCCAGTTCCAATCGAAGTCACCAAAATAAACTTCTTTACCCCCGAAGACACAGCAACATCAATCAGATTTTTATTGCCCAAATAATCAGGTTTGACTGTATCTTGAGGTAAACCACCAATAGTACTAACTACAGCATCAAATTCACCTCCCGACATTGCAGCTTTAATATCGTCTGGATTCATTGCATCACCCAAAACAACTTCAATTCCCATTGCTTCGAGTTCTGCACGAGATGCGTCGCTTCGCAACAGTGCTTTTACTTGATAATTTTTTGCTCCTAATTTAGCAACTTCCTTACCAACACCACGACTTGCACCAGCTAGAAAAACAGTATTTGTCATTATTCAAGAAGGATTTCAGATTAGACTTTTATAATGATATATCGTTGTACAACAGTATTGTAGGGGCACGATATATCGTGCCCTTACATTGATACATATATCGTGCCCTTACATGGATATATCATGTCCCTACATTGATGAGCAATATTACCTAATCCAAAAGTAGGAGGCATTTTTCAACGTGCATATGTCAACCTAGAACAAATCAAACCTGCGGAATAAATCATAGAATATACATATATGAGTAAAAAACCGGAACAACCAAAAGATATACGTTTAGCAGCAACAACCCGAATCTGGGGGTTTACGTCGGTAATTTTGGCTATTTGCGTTCCCCTGTCGATTCCATTACGTACTCCCATCATTCCACTTGCAGCATTAGCAGGCGCAACCCTTGGTACAGTAGTAATATGGCGTTCGGATGATAAGAAATATAAAGGAAATTATCTTGCACCGCAACAAGTCGAATTACTCGAACAACGCATCCGTGATTTAGAAACAATTGTTAGCAATGAAGATTATGACTTAAAAATGCGACTTAAACACCTAAAGTCAAGCGATAATAACGGCAAACTCCGCGACAAAAAATCTTAATTTTTATCTTTCCCCCTTTTATGTAAAGCAATATTACGAAAGATTCAAAAATATTTAGAAATCGTCTAACTTCTCAGGCATCCTTTAAGGTAGAGCTAGGGAAAGACTAGAGGCAAATATCATGAATAGTAATAATATTCAAAAATTTCGGTTTGTCTGCACGCTGACCTTTGGCGATATTTACGGTCAAATAATGGTTTGGTTGATTACTATTACCATTAGTTTAGCTGCAGCATTAGCCCTAATGGGTGCGAGAAGACCAGTTTACGCATTAGCAACAGTTGGACTCGTCGTCTTGCTATCGCTGCCATTTTTGCTATTTGCCTTTGTAACCACTTTATTAAATCATATAGAAGTGATGCCAATAGGGGCAGAAACGAAAATGGAACCAATGCCCGGTAATATTTCACAGCAACAGCCTGTAATGCCAGCAGCAAATTAATTTAATTTAATTTTAGGTTTAATATTTGCAATGCAAAACCCTGTCGAGATGGCAGGGCTTTTTTGTGGGAATGCGAGAAATCCGGATTCTGAACCTCACGAGAAAGTTAAAACTAATGAAATAAACTAAAAGTAGAGGAAGTAAAACTAATAAATAATATTTTCTTTCATTCCTGACTGCCTACTGCCTACCCCCTACTCTCTCATTACGTACAATAGAATAACAGCTATTTGTATTCTGGTTTACTTATGCTCGAACACGATGTAATTATTGTAGGTGGTGGATTAGCGGGATGTCGTGCAGCGCTGGAAATTGCCCGTACTAACCCGAAGCTGAATGTCGCTGTTGTTGCTAAAACCCATCCCATCCGTTCGCACTCGGTTGCTGCACAGGGGGGAATGGCAGCAAGCTTGCAAAATGTAGACCCCTCAGACAGTTGGGAAGCACATGCATTCGACACAGTAAAGGGTTCCGACTACTTAGCCGACCAAGATGCAGTTGCAATTCTCACCCAAGAAGCTGCTGGCGTAGTAATTGACCTCGAACATATGGGCGTGCTGTTTTCACGCCTACCCGATGGTAAAATTGCTCAACGCGCATTTGGTGGGCATTCGCACAACCGTACTTGTTACGCAGCCGATAAAACCGGACATGCAATTTTACACGAATTAGTCAATAATCTCCGCAAACATGGCGTAAAAATTTACGAAGAATGGTACGTAATGCGCCTGATAATCGAAGAAGGGCAAGCGAAAGGAATTGTCATGTTCCGCATCGAAGACGGGCATATGGAGGTTGTACGGGCAAAAGCAGTAATGTTTGCAACGGGTGGCTATGGTCGCGTATATAACACCACCTCGAACGATTATGCATCCTGCGGTGACGGTTTAGCAATGGCTGCCCAAGCTGGTTTACCATTGGAGGATATGGAATTTGTACAGTTCCACCCCACAGGATTATACCCCGTTGGCGTATTAATTTCTGAAGCCGTGCGGGGGGAAGGTGCGTATCTCATCAACTCTGAAGGCGAAAGGTTCATGTCCAGGTATGCACCAAGCCGGATGGAACTTGCACCCAGGGATATTACATCGCGTGCGATCGCCTACGAAATTCGTGCCGGACGTGGTGTAAACTCCGATGGTAGTGCCGGAGGTCGCTTTGTCTACCTCGATTTGCGCCACATGGGCAAAGAAAAAATCATGAGTCGGGTTCCCTTTTGTTGGGAGGAAGCACACCGTCTCGTTGGAGTTGATGCAGTAACCCAACCCATGCCCGTGCGTCCCACTATTCACTACTGTATGGGCGGTATCCCAGTCAACACCGATTGCCAAGTTCGTAGCAGTGCCACCGGGTTAGTAGAGGGCTTTTTCTCTGCTGGAGAAACCTCTTGCGTGTCGGTGCATGGTGCAAACCGTCTCGGTAGTAACTCGCTGTTGGAATGTGTTGTATATGGTAAAAGGGCAGGGGCAAGTATTGCCCGTTATGTCGAAAATCGCAAGTTACCAAATATCGACGAACAGCGTTACATCAAAGAAGCAAAGCGGGAAATTCAAGCTTTACTCGACCAACCTGGAAAATACCGCATCAACCAAGTTCGAGAAGCCTTTCAAGATTGTATGACCGAATATTGTGGGGTGTTCCGGACTGAGGAATTGATGCAGCAAGGGTTGGATAATTTAGAACAATTTCAACAGCAGTATTCGCAAATTTACTTAGATGACAAAAGCAGCGATTGGAATACCGAACTAATTGAAGCTTTGGAATTGCGTAGCTTAATGGTAGTTGGGCAATTGATTCTGACATCTGCAAATCGACGCAAAGAAAGTCGAGGGGCACATTTTCGGGAAGATTTTTCGCAACGCGATGATGATAATTTTTTACAGCATACGTTTGCGTATTATTCGGCTGCGGGAATTGATATTCAATACGTGCCTGTGAATGTAGGAATGTTTGAGCCGCAGGAGCGGAAATATTAATTAGAGGGTGGGGGATGGGTAGAGGTAATAGTTTTCCTGTCCCTCATCTAGAATCAGCCGCAGTTAGCACAAATTATCAAATGCAGCTTATTCATCCTGAAGCTATTTTAGAAACCGAGCGTCTAAAGCTTGAGCCACTTAAAAAGCATCACGCTGATTACCTTTATCCTTTGTTTCAGGACAGTCGTATTTACTGCTATATTCCCCAAAACCCACTGACTTCGCTTGCATGGTTACAACAACGCTACCAAAAACTTGAGAGTCGTTTATCTCCAAGCAATGAAGAAGCATGGCTAAATTGGGCAGTTCGTCTCAAGCAAGTCGCACCACCGCAATATGTTGGTCGGGTTGAAGTGTCAATTTTACCGAATCGAACAGCATCCATTGCTTATGAGTTCGCGCCGCAATTTTGGGGTAATGGCTATGCAACCGAAGCATGTCAGTGCATCTTGCAGATATTGTTTGCTGACTATAGTGTAAATGAAGCTTTGGCAATTGTAGACACGCGCAACGAAGCTTCTATACGCTTGCTTGAACGGCTTGGATTTGAGCAGGTTGGATTTCAAGAAGAAGCAGACTTTTTTAAAGATAGTCCGAGTCACG
>JANNFJ010001291.1:0-1980 GCA_031379725.1 Calothrix sp. OTE_75_metabat_31 | reverse complement strand
GGAAGGTAATCCATCAGTTTGGTAAAAATTAGGAATTTGCTTGGGAGCTTCAGGATTATTTGGCTGTTTAGCCCCCGCAGAGGATTGACTACGAACAAATGCTTCTTGGTTATGTGGAACGCTTTGTGCAACATGCTCTTTATTATTTACGGACTCCATTGGTTGAGAGTTATTTGGGGAATAAGCTGGAGAAGGGATAAAGTTTTGACCCGCAGGTAATAAAAGTTGTGGTCGAGTTCGATGATTTTTTCTCGTTGCTAATTCCCAGAAAACTAAACTTGATGTTCCAAATATTGCGATCGCACCCCCACCAAATCGTAAAAAGGACTTGGCTGGTTCTGGCATTTCCACCTCTACGGTTTGCTGTTGGGTGGAGTATGGTGTTACCGATTGCTGGATAGTACTACTACTAAAACTGCTAGTAAACATCCAACCTCCCAGCAATAAAGGTATAGGAGCAAAGATTAATTTATTTATCATTGTTTCCCTCCTTTAGTGGTTTAGATGAGGGATTATTTTTGGACTGTGTTGGGTTTATAGGGGTTGGTTCTGGTCGATATTGCTGGTAATCGGAAATTTCTGCTTGGGAAGGACTTGCTTTATTCCCAAACCAAATTAATTGTTGGGGCGATCGCTTGTACCGCTTCTGCCGCTAATTTAGGCGCTATGTCGATTGCTTCTTCGATGGCTGGGATTGTGATGTAGTCGTTGTTTGTGCCTCCGGTAAGGATGCTTGTTGAGATGCTGCTAACATCGGGTGTTCCCCCTCCGCCCAATTCACCGAATTCCCCAAAAAATTGCGATCGAATTCGGCTTCGATATTCTCGAAAACATTACCAAAACCACCAACTGTTTGATTTTGATTAATTTGCGACTCCCCCACACCATTCATGATTAAATCCTGAGTTTGACGCAAAAAGGCTTCCCTAAATAACGCATACCCAACTTGAGATATCGACTCAGATTTTAGTAGTAGTTGATACAAGTCAAAATGGTAACTGCCAGGATTTAGCTGCTGTGGGTCAATGCCCATGCGTTGCTTGAAAAACTCATCCAAATTAAACCTTTCACCCATCACTTGTTGTTGGGTTTGGGCTTCTTGTTGTAGCTTTTCTAATTCAATCAACCCGGACTCTATGCTTATTCCCTTCTCCTTACATACCCTGAGAAACTCTTGGATTTTTTGTTTGTCCTGGGGGGCGATCGCATCCTTAACAATCTCAATTCTCAAGACCTGACAAATCGATTTTAATTCCTGATACGGAATCTCAAGCTGCTGTGCCACTAACGTTAAATTCATCATCTTGAATTTCTCCCTCTAATTTTTCGATTAAAACCTGCACTAACAAGTGAACTTTTTCTTCGGTTGTTAAAAACTCCGTAACGAATTGACGTAAACTCATGCGACGTACTGATGAAATGTACTTCTTCAAACCACCCATTCCCAAAACAGTATCGATGTAGTCATCTTGCTGTACGCGCAAAAATTTATAAGCAATATAGAAGTCAGCCAAAGCTTCCAACTCATCACAACTAAAATAAGCTGCTTTCTTTGGTGGGGTTAATCCTGCTAGAAGACACCAGTTTTTGACTGATTGAGGACTGACTCTACAATGTTTGGCTAATGTACTTTGGGTATAAAGTAGCTGAATCTTTTTCATGTAATTTATCTGGATTGTTTTTCAACTGATGATTAACTGCAATCTATACTCAGATGCAATTTAATTGCAGTTGCATTACATTTCCAATACTTACTATTGAAGCTTATGTTGATAAATTTGAGATGATATTCCCGTAAATCTCGGTTAATTCAAGTGCTAAAAAAACACCCCAACCAAATTTTGATTGAGGTGAAAAAACTTTATAATTGATGAGCTAGAATAATCAAAATTTACTACATTACGAGATTGCTCGGTAAGCTGGGGTTGAAGTTATACTATATTGAGCGGATAGGAAGCAGAGAAAAACGGGAGCCTCAAA
>JANNFJ010001150.1:0-2239 GCA_031379725.1 Calothrix sp. OTE_75_metabat_31 | reverse complement strand
GTACGTTGCTCGAAAATCTGATTGGTTTAAAAGAACCAGATTCCGGGGAAATTCGCATTAACGGTATAAAAGTAGGGCCGAAAACATTACCTCAAATTCGCCGTCAAATTGGCTTCACCTTCCAAGATGCCAACGACCAATTATTTATGCCGACAATTTTGGAAGATGTAACATTTGGCCCCAGAAATTATGGAGTCGATAGTGCGATCGCAATCGACAAAGCCAGACAAATCCTAGCTGATTTTGGTATCGAAGCCTATGCCAACCGTTCCGCACACGAACTCTCCGGGGGGCAACGTCGTCTCGCTGCCCTTGCTACCATTCTCGCCCTCGAACCCGATATACTCATTTTGGATGAACCTACCACCGGACTCGACCCCGCATGGCGGCGCAAGCTAGCGCAAGTATTATTAAATTGGCAAGGTAAAGTCATATTAATTGCCTCCCACGATTTGCATTGGTTAGCGAAAGTCACCAAACGCGCTTTAGTATTATCCAACGGTCGTATTGCCATTGATGGAGAAATTCAACCGCTATTAAAAGAAGCCGACACCCTCGAAAGTCTAGGTTTACCAGTCGATTGGTAATCAATATTACTCGGTCAGGGGAAAATTAAAAACCCGTATTCTTCAAGAATCCGGGAATAAGCCCTTTCGACTATCCTTAACCGATAAGTGTTGGATTAATGATTATGTGCTGTAGGGGCGGGGTCTCCCCGCCCTTTTTGCATATATTTTATAAATAGCTTGGGAATGATTGACTCAATTTACCTGCGTGACCCCGATGGTAATTTGATAGAAGTATCAAATTATCGGAACAATTATGAAAACTCCTGAATCATCGGATATTATTATTTGGGATTTGGGATTTACTGCTATGGGGTGTCAATGTTAGTTAAGCGTAAGTATATTATTGTATTGGTTAGCCTGAGTGTCACCATGTTGCTAGCAAGCTGCAACGACTCGAAAGTTGCTCAATGCGAACGATTGGTTAAACAAGTCAGTCAAGGAACAGCACTGCTGGAGAAAAACAAAGGGTCACAGGTAACTACTAGTTTGCAACTTGCCAAAGACTTACAAGATGTGGGCAAAAAAGTCAGCGATTTAAATTTCGGGGATGAAAAACTGAAGGAACTTCAAACCAAATTTGTGAAGATTTTTGCAGACCTTAGTCAAAATATCGATAAAGCTGGTAAAGCACTAGGTGCAGCAAAAACCGCACAAGCTACAGCAGCAGGTCGAGAAACAATTCAAAAAGCACGAGGAGATATTGATAATTCTTTGAAAGCTGCAGGCGATCGCGCTAAACAGTTTGATGCTTCAGTTACCCAACTCAATCAATATTGCAGTAAACCGGAGTAGATACCAGTAGGGTGTAGGTGAGAATTTTATGCCCTACGCGGTTGATGTAACTACGTTAAACTATTTGGTAAGCATAATTCATTTATTTTGTTGCTGACTATCGAACTATGCAAGTTACACAAAAGTTATACTACTCCCCAGAAGAATATTTAGTGCTTGAAGAAAAAGCCGACTTCAAAAGCGAGTATATCGATGGGGAGATAATTCCAATAGCGGGTAGAACAGCGAATCACAATCGAATCACTGGTAATTTTTACGCTCAGTTAAACTTCGCGTTTAGACAGCAAAATTACGAAGTATTCGACAGCGACATGCGTTTATGGATAGCAAAACGCCGTATTTATACTTATCCAGATGTAATGATAATTGCAGGAGAGCCAGAGTTTCTGGACAGTCGAACCGATATGATTACTAATCCTCAAGTAATTATTGAGGTATTATCAAAATCGACCCAAGGATATGACCGTGAAGGTAAATTTAAGTCTTACCGAACAATTGATTCTTTTCAAGAATATATATTAATTGACCAAACTGAAATTCGCGTCGAACAATATTCTAAAACCAGTAATAAAAAATGGTCATTTTCTGAATACGATGCAGAAGATGCAGTAATTTCGCTAGTTTCCGTGAATTTTGAAATTTCGGTACAGGATTTATATAACAAAGTCAAGTTTGAACCCGTCAAATTAGACAATAATGAAATGGATATTTAATCTGTTCCAAAAACAAATTATACCGTAGGATAGACATCCAGCAATTCCTAAAATTTTTAACGCAGGCAGGATGCCTACGCTACGTGGAAATTTTCCCTATTGCATATGATTTGTGAGAATCGAAGGACATAAAGAAACCCGGTATCTTGAAGATACCGGGTTTCT
>JANNFJ010000693.1:0-13603 GCA_031379725.1 Calothrix sp. OTE_75_metabat_31 | reverse complement strand
CCCCCTCTCCCCCTCCCTCTTCTAACCGTGTGGTTGTCCTTCAGTCGTGGCAATTTCTCCAGCTTCCATTAACATTTTGAAGTGGCGTAAATTATCACCTATTTGTTGTTCGGGTTCTTCACCAAATAATTTAGCGAAAGCTGCCGTTAAAGCGCCACCTGGGGGACTATACTCCAGAACCACCTTGACTTCAGTACCTCTATTTCCTGGTGCTTTTGTAAACCGAACAAAACCCGAATTTTCCACATCTGCACCTTCTACCGAAGCCCATGAGATAAACTCGTTTTCCCGGTCTTCCAAAATTTCCGCATCCCATTCTACACTTGCCCCTAATGGTGCTGTTGCTACCCAGTGAGAACGTTTATTATCTTGAACCGTCACACTTTTGAGGTGCTTCATAAATGTGGGTAGGTTTTCAAAGTCGTGCCAAAAACGATAAAGTTCGTCAGCAGGTTTATTTATCGTTACTGTTTTTTCAACTTTAATGTCTTTACTAATACCAATTGCTTCCTGTGCTTGTTGAAGCGTACTTTTTTTGGACGCACCTTGATAAATCAAACCACCACCCGCTAAAGCCGTCAACACACCCCGTAACGAACGCTGTTTCAAACCCATTAATACCATTGCCCCACCACCAACCAAGGAAGCCCAACGCTCGGTATCGCTAGCTTCACTTGGGTTTACACTGGATTTATCCGACGATGTTGATGCCACTTTTTTAACTCCTTAATAAGCCTCTAACTCTGTTGCGCGTCTGCGCCTCTGCGTGACACAAAGCCTCACATCGTCACAGCAGGACTTGTACTAGGCTGTGCAGGTTTCACCCCAGACCCCAACCTTGCCCGGTATAGTTCTACCAACCGCTGTTCCGACCTTACCAAATCTTTATGGATTTCTGTGAAGATGGCAGTTGATACGGGGTCGGTTAATGATGGTACTAAATTGCCAATATCACCGATACCTGTTTGTGCATCACCTAATGCCGACCGTAACTGAAATATATCGTCGCTTCCCGTCATTGCCGCTTTAACTTTTGCATACTGGTTAGCAATATTGGCTGCTAGTGATGGCTTTTCACCGAGTTGATCGAGTCGAGTTTCCAAGTATTCGATATGACGTTGCTTATTGCCAATCATGTCTTGGAATACCGATTTAATGGCACTATCCGATTCTTTCTCGTTGTATTTTTGTAATGCTTCGAGTGAATATTTTTCACCAGCCAAAGCTGTATTCAACGCTTTGACGATTTCTCCTTTAGTCGAACCACCCCAAGCATCAGCAAGTTTCCACCAGTCAGCATTATTGTCGCGTTCGTCAGGTAAACCTGCATCTTTGCCACCGTAACCCAAACGACTCAAAATGGCGGTGGTAAATATTGCCAAGTCACCAGGTTGACGGGATGTAATTAGGTTGTTATCAATTACTAGCGGTTCGTCGAGGTAGTTCGCACCCGCATTCACCATGTCTTTGCGAATTGCCATATACCCGGTCGCTTTGTTGCCTTTGAGCAAATCACCTTCGATTAGGACTTGGGGACCGTGACAGACCGCTGCGACAATTTTATTTTGCGCGATCGCTTCGGTTACAAATCTGACTGTATTTGGGTTGCAGCGCATCTTATCAGGTGCGACTCCTCCCGGTATTATCACTGCATCGAATTCGGCTGCGATCGCTTCGGTTGTAGTTGCATCGGCTTTCATCGACACTTTACCGCGCTTACCTTTATAGGTTTCATTCATCCGCGCACCCAGTACAACTATATCCATCCCGGCTTGCTTTAATCCGTTATACGGAACCTGGAATTCTGCATCCTCTACGTCGTTTTCAATGAGGATAGCTACTTTCTTCTTGCTTGAGTGATTGTTAAGGTTTGTCATTGTTTTGGCTGATTTTGGCTTTTTTTAGATGTATTCTTAAACTTTTCCCAATTAATTAGCAGTATTTGTGCTGACCCAAATACTACTAATTCAATTTAACTTCCAAAATAACCATCCTAAAATTTTTCAGAACATCAATAATTAGATAAATACGTTACCTCCTCAAAATTAGCAAAATGTTCCTAATTTCAACCCATTAATTCTCAAAAAAATGTACGAGCTATAGATCGAAACAAATTTAACTACAATTTTGCATCGATTTGTAGCTCATAACATCAAGGAGCTAGTTGACGATTTTTGTTACTCATCATTTTAAACATCTCAACAGCGTTAACTCTTCAGTCTAAAGAGAGAACTGTGATATATTTTTCCCCGATTTGCTAAAAATAGTTTACGTTTGACAGTAAAATTTTTTGTTTTACAAATTTTTAGATATTTGATATTATTTTTGATATTATAAATTTTACAAGTACTTATCTTCATCCCTAATCCATTTGAGAAATCGATTCGTTAAGGAAAGATTTTCTATGGCTAGACCGAACTCAAGTGAACTGTAATACTAAAATGCATAAAAAAACAGTTATGAGTCATGAATATTTCATAACCCATAACTTTACGTGAAGTGGCTATAGCGTGAATTGACAATTACCAGACTACGCAGAATTTTCATCTATCTCTTCATCCGCAGGGTATATATCCGTCTCTGCCTAAAGTAGTACTTCCTATGGTGTACAACCATTTTAAAACAAAACGCTATTGTGAAAAAGCATTCTTAGTTGAAACACTATCATGGCTAAAAACAAAGAACAAAAAGACGCAGAAAAGTTTGCCGACGAAAACCTTGATAGCGCTCAAATAGAAGATTTGCCTTCATCTATTACTGAGTCTTACGGTACAGGTGTCAAAGACCTACCAGGATACAACATCGGTGGACGAACAATGCGTCGGGAAATGCACGACTATACCGAATCCCCAGTTCCCACAAAAAGGTAAAATACGAATGCGTCGAATCGCAACAAAACTCCCCGGAACTGGGGAGTTTTGCATTAAAGCACTATTCGATACATTTGTAGTACTTTTGACCTAGTTAAGAGTGGTTTTAGGTTTGTTGGATACCCATCCAAGCAGTGCGATTGCAACAGAAGATATCGCTGTAGAAGTTGCTTGGTTGATAATCCCACTTTGTCCAAGCACTTGAGCAACTGCAGCAGCTGTACCAAAAATAGTAGCCAAGTTATCCGGTGTTAGTTTCATTTCAAAATCCTTAATCTGTTTTTTTGTGGCGCTCTGCCTGTTCTATTCGTTGCAAGCGAAAATCATAGATTTGATTTTGAGCTTGGATAACTTGATATTGCGCTTGCAAGTCCTTCCGAAGTAGCTTAAGTTCGGTTTGAACCGATTCTAGTTGACTGCCTGCAGTGAAACCACCGGAGGCTAGCCCATAAAATAGCTGTGTTATTGCGGTTGTAACGGCCGCAATAGCCGCAATGGTGGTCATCTTGAGCATTAGACTTAAGCGTATTCGGTAAAACTGACGATAGAATCGGCTTGCTTGCTTTGACAGAAAACACTGCCTTTGTAAATTCCTCCAGTGTTAGGAAGAATAAATATTTGTCCAGCGGGGATACGTTCAATTAATGTATTGCCGGAACCGTCTTGATTTTTTGCTGCAAACAAGCTTAGTTCTCTATCGCTTGCACGGACGACTAAACATGCTCTTGATGCATTCGCCGGTACTAATAAATCAGCGGATGCAGTCTTGGTATTGCCCGTCCAAGTGGTAGGGGAAACCGATTGAGATGAAGGGGAAACAGAAACTAAATAATCCATGATTGTTGTGTCTCCAAATCTTGATTTAAGGTAATTTGTAAGTTCCTCAAGCGCGTTAGCTGCTTGATAAACTTCTGCTTCAATAATCCAATCGATATCCGTATTGTCTAAGCGCTTCAAGCACAATTTTTGCTGTGCTATCCCAGCCGGAAAGTAAAAAGTAAAAATTTCACTTTCTAACCGATAACTTAGTCGTTGCGGGTTGAATATATTTAGCTTCTCATCGGTAAACCCTTGTGCTACTGCTGCTTTTAGATATTTACCGTCAATGTTATTGACTGGTTTGTGAGTAATCCTAAATACTTCCCCCACTACTGGAGGGGTAAAACTCCAGTCCTGGGTTAAATTAATTTCACCTAAATTGACCCAGGACATTAGTTGCCACCGTAAGTAGAAATATCATCAACCTTGGCTTCAATCCTTAAAACATCTTGCTTCAAATCGTTAATCAATACTTCTGTTGAATCCGCAATGGGACCTATGTATTCCCACACTTGGATGGAAACACTTTGGAACCATTTAGGAACATCAAAAGTAATCGAGTAAGAATCCGAAAGCTTCTCTAACCGAATTAACGTTATTTTGTTGAGCCAAATTTTACGCCGTTGTACGTTTTCAGCGTCAGGAGTTCCCCCAACGGTCAAACCAGTAAAGACTTTTTGGTTCATCCACCCGGCAAAATACCAGCTTGGTTTAGGAGGGGAACAGCTAACGTACACCGCTAAAATGTGACTCTCTAACTGAGTAGGCACTGATATTTTAGGAATTGGGGCATATCGGGACTCGTTAATCTGATATGCCTGCACAGTAGAGAAAAAAACCTGTTCCCAGTTAGCAGCGTTACCTAGCTGTAGAACCAAACTCATAAAAGGATTACCGCATCAGTAAAAGCATGTGTTCTTCCACTTCCCCAACAAAACCGTATGGGTCAATGCCGTAATGGTCAAGTAACTCAAAATACGTGTAATCATCCATTACGCCGCTCGTCCACTGACTAGCGGCTGCATTAATTACCTGCATTCCCCTACAAGTGCTATCGTCAGCGTCAAATTCAACGCTGACGGTCAATAGGTCGCCAATGTCTGGGGGAAGCCACAATAAATTGTCAGAAGCGATCGACATTTAGAGCGCCTCTGGTACAAATCGGTAACGACTAGCTAAGTTATTTGCACTTCCAGTAAACAGCTTTGTGAACTCTGGATTAACTTTGATTGCTGCTGCAACTGAATCCTGAGTATCAGTAATGTTTTTTTTGCCAAATACTCCAGTAACAGAATCATTTTCATGCCGATAGTAAGTTCGGCCGGTAATTCGAGAAGCTTCTTTTGTAGTGGCAGTAGTAACACGTTGGATAACCGTTAACTTAGCCGGCTTAAATTTGACTCCTTCTAAAATATTAGGAGCCGGATTGGCAATAGCAGCAACTTCAGTTGTGGTAAATGTATTGTTATCTAGTATTGCTCTAATTGCATTTGCCAAAGCTCCGCCGCGACCTGCTTGAGTAGGTGCAATTAGTCTGGCCGGGAGGTACACGAGCGATCCACTTGATGTAAAAGGTATGACATACCCCGGCACTCGATCTGTTTTTACCTTATTCGCTGGTTACCGCGTTAATAACATCAAGTGGTGCTTGAGTTACTTGTTGAATAGTGGACGCACCTTGCTGTAGATTTTCTAATGTTTGAGATATGCGATTAAATTTAGGTTGGGGGTTCATCCAACCATAGGCAGTATCAAGCACCTCACCGCTCTTTTTAAGAGCATTACCGATTTTGCCCGTGTAGCTACCAATTAGTTCCATTCCCGTAAGTCTAGTCCATTTCTCATACAACCACCCGGTTGCAACGTCTTACACGTTCCCGCTGCAGCCATATCTGGTATTTTCGGAGCCACTTGCTGGTTAAATTTATCAATTGTGCCTTGTGGTACTTGAGATATTAGAGCGGGAAACCCAAGCACAAGGGGAAGTAATCTATCTAATTTGGCATTACCTTCTGCATTCACTTTGCTGATATCCTGTATTTTCACGTCTTGCGTATTGACTTTTGCGTTTATTAAATCAATAGATAATTTAAACCCAGCGTCAATCGCTGTTAACGGTGCAATAGCAGTACTAATCAATGGAAGTACAAACAAGCGAATACTGGGAAGTAATGCACTAAAAATAGCAGCGATATTTGCTTGGATACTTGGCAGTAACGCAGTTTTATCAAGCTTTAATCCGAGTTTTAATTCTATATCTCTTCTAATTGCACCAACTTGGTCATTAACTGCTTTGTTTATTGTTGGATTAATTCCGTTCAATCCGGACAATGCTTTATTTGCATCACTAGCAGCTTTATCAATTTTTGCTTTATCGGTAGCACTAATATCTGTTTTTAGTGCATTTACCTTAGCTTCTAACCGTGGCACTTTATCAGAGTTAATCTTTATTCCTGTAATTTGCCCAAAAATTCCATTGACCTGACTTTTTAAGCTGTTTATAGCGGAGTCAAGCTTCACCCTACCTTGGCGAACTTCGTAAAGTGCATCATTCGCAGTTTTCTTAACTGCTACGATTTGTCCGTCCAAAATCTTCCTACCTTGACGTACCTCGTAAAGTGCATCATTCGCAGTTTTCTTAACTACTGCGATTTGTCCGTCAAGAATCTTTCTACCCTGACGAACTTCGTAAAGTGCATCATTCGCAGTTTTCCTGACTTTAGGAAGATTGTTGATTAAGTTTTGCACATCCCCATAGAGTCCTTTTTTGGTTGCGTCTAAATCCTGTTTTAGCTTATTGAACTTAGCTTCTAGTGTATTTAATTTGCTTCTAGTTCTGAGTGAGAACTGAAAATCCGCATTAATAGAAGCTTCTCTTACCGCTTGCGCTCTAGCATCATACTCCCATATTTCATTTTGTTTGTTAATCAAGACAACACCTAATGCAGCTGCAGCAATCCCCGCAATTAGCACTAAGCCGCTTGCTGATTTTTTAGGCATTACCTTACTGAAATTTCCAATCTTTAGATTGTCAGCAACTTTTGCTAAACCTGGTATTTTTTTTATCGCATCTTGAATTGGTTTTAATGCTTTCTGAACTTTGCTTATATTTTGGGTTGTAGCACGTTGGAACTTCTTAATTTCGTGTTGTGCATTACCGTAGTCTTTTTTAAACTTATTAAATTCTCTACTTAATTTAGCTGCTTCACGCCATTTACTTATCTCCCTACGAGTAGCTGCTTTCTGTGCAGCATTAGGCTTAACTCGGTTTAGCCCCTTAGCGTTAGCTTGTCGTCTTCTTCCCTCGGCTTCAATGTCGAAATCAAAGGGGTTGGAGTCACTAACTAACCACGGGTCAGGTATTGCGTACTTCATGGCAAGAAACCTTTTACTAAACTTAACACTGACTCAATACCATCAAACAACTCATTACCAAAGTCGGATTGATTTTTCATGTACTTACCTAGCTGCTTATCTCGTTTTTTGCTAGCTTCGTCAAATTTGATAATATACCGCTCTAAAGCTTCTAATCTACCTTCATATTGTTTGACAATTCCTTTTAATTCGTTGATTTGAACATATAACTTTTTTACGTCATTGTCAGGTACAGCCATAGGTTTATCTCAGTGATTTTTTAATAGCTTGTAAATCCCTATCTATCTGTCTACAATCCATACAAATAACTCCCCCTTGACCATCGCTACCGGCACATTCACCAGTGTTGCAACCTATGCATTTTACTTGCCATGTTGGAATTAAACCATCTGGATATTTATGAGCATAAAGAACTACTGATAAATCTTGAATTACAAAAACATTGGTCAACTGCTCACTTTCAAATAGTTGATAAAAAAAAGATGTTCTACTGCTGTTATAAATAATTTCTTCCCCGTGATAGTAATTTAATCTCGTAGCTTCATCATATTTATAGATAATTTTCTTAAAAAGATATAAAACTCCAGTGTTGTCACCTCCATATTGCCAAGAAAAACCACCGTTAGTATTTATTTCTTGTTGTGTTGCATATTGAAGTATTTTTTCAAAGCTTAAAGATAAATTTGCATTACTTCCACTACTAGACGCTTTGTATATAGAAAACTTTTTAGCGTTTTTTGCGATAAATATTTCAACAGGTGGATTGTATGACATAATCCTCCCCTCCCTTCCAGCAGTGAGAGAAAAGGTAATTTCTGCTGCTGCACTGCCTTCACAGTAAATACTCATCGTCTGACCAATGTGTAATTTATCTCAAGCCAATAAATTAATCCGGTAGTAGAAGCTCCATTACGAATCAATTCCCAAAAAAATCCTTGAGTGCTATTAATGCCATCATTGAAAATTAGATTACCTTCCCCTGGTACATAAGGGCTAAACAAATGATTGAATGCGTAAACATTAGAGTAAATTACATTAGATATGCAATCATTAAATATTGTCTGTAATAGTTCCGCTTCGTGTCTTCGGACATTGCTTGATTGAAATATTTTTAATTCATAATTATTAGATGAAGTAAAATTTCTATTGGGGCTAAATGCAAAGTTTATGGTATTAATCAAATACTTATATGTAGGATTGAGATAAAAATATCCTTGAATACTATTTGCAATAAGTCCAGAAGAAGAGTTAGTAAATACTTTATTATCTGACTGCCAATATCCTTGAAACCAATTCCATTTATGTACTAAAATGTTTTCTGCGTTTATTTCATTCCATACCATCCCCACTTGCGGGTTAAATGGTGGTATCGAACTAGTAATAGTTTCTGGTTCCCGTTGGAAAACTAAATTAGATTTTTTTATCTTTCGAGGCAATCCATTTGTTTTTTGTAAATAGATCCAATCAGTATTATCAGCAGTAATCGCTTCAGGTAAAAATCTAACTTCCATTATCAATTTCTCGAATAATTACTTTATAAACTGCTGCAAAAACTTCGCCTTTGACCTGATTCCTAGAGTAAAAAATATTTAGCTCATCAAAATTAGCAGAAGCGTCATACTCTAAAGGTTCACCGTTATAAGAGAAGATTGATTGCTGTTGTATAGGTCGTCGTTGGATGAGCTATCGTTTGAGGTAGGTAAAACGTAAATTTGGTTATTACTGCGTAAGTTTTTTTTCGGGAACAAGTCTTCAATGGTTCTTGTGACTATTCTTACTAAGTGCCATGTAAATTGTTTTACTAGTTGAATTACTCGACTTTCAACTAACTGGTTAAATGCTGTTTTGATGGTGAGACGACAAAACGGTTTACTCCTATGTTGAGCTACCCAGTTATTAAAGTCTTTTAAATCTGGTTCATCGTCTTTTTGGCGTAGTATCCACTGCCATAGAAGCTTGGCACAGGGTGTAAATCCGTTTTCTAGACAGAACTCGTCGTGTTTATCTGTCCAATAGTGGTTGGTTTTTTTGGTGGTAGTGTGCATAATTAAGTTCTATGTAAAAATCATTTGAGACACCCAGACTTCTGAAGCGCGGGTGTTTTTTACTTTTTATACCTATCATCAATTAATCTATGAACTGCTTTATCAAGTTGCGATTGCTGCAAGGGATAAAAGTTATGCATTGGTTTTATGAAATGAATTAAGTTTGCCGTTACTATTAGTACTTCTTCGTTGGTGAGTAGGGGATATTGTCCTTTTATCCAGTCGCATAGTTCTAGCGAGGCTGCTGGTATTGCGCTATTTGCGCCAAAAATTACTATTAGGTAATCTCGAATTGCAAGTAATAGATTTTTCATCAGTACTTAGTTTTGTTGATTGCGATCGCATTGTGTACAGTTTTCTTGGGTTGAAGTTGCGTTAGGTCGCCGGGCATTTTGGGAAAGGTATTAGTAACCAGTTACACCTGGTCTCTAATACTGAGGAGAAAACCATGCACTTAGATAAAGATGATGTCGTTTCAGTCGAAACATGTAGCCTACTTAATTACCCAATAGCGAAGATACGAAACCTGGAGGAAGCAATTGTTTCTCACACAAGTAGTCCTCTGAAGTACTGGATGCAAGATGGAGTCAATTGTGAGGTGTTACAAGTCCGTGGCGGTGGATGGATATCTGGAAAAATTAGGATTAAAACATCTCTAGAATTTATCCCAGACGAACCAGCAGACACTATGTTCGACAGCGAACCAGGAATAGGTTAAGTAGTTAAACAACGAAAAGCTGCCTCTAACGTTAACTTTTTCCCACAGCGCATACGCAAAAAACCGTCACACCCATAGGTATGACGGTTTATTCTGCGCTCCCAGACATCAAAGATTGTATTTCTTGTTCGAGTTCTCGAATTGCCTCTCTAAATTTAGCTTCCCTCTGCTTACTCTCATCCAGCCGAGACTCTAAACGTTGCTGGTGTTCGCCGAGGTATGAAAGGTGTTCTAGCTCAAGCTGTTTGAGTCTGGTTAATATTTTCCCAGTACTACTGTTACCTCCGTTGGGTTGCTGAGGGAGATTTTGCCTTGAGCTATATTCAAAATCAGATCCGTCCGGTTGAGTCCCATTGACTCCGCTTGCACCTTCAATCCCTCCCAGTACTTCGGAGGTATTCGGAAGGAAACTGTTATCGTTTCTTCGTTGCTTTTTCTGGGCCTTGCCATTGGTTGCAGTACTCATTACTTCACCCAAATTATTGCATATGCAAAATTATTGTGCATGTGCAGAATTTCAAAACCTATTGACTTCTTATTCTGCACATGCGTAATATAGCATCATGTTTCTGCATATGCAAAACAAATCAGCCCCTCCTTTTTATGCGATCGCAAAGTGACGGTTATGTGACTGAAGGTTACGACCCGCCTGCTGGTGCTAGTCACCACCGTTGCTTTTTATGTGACTCGTGAGGAAACAACCTGAGTGCTTTAACGCAAAACTCACGCTTGTCCAATTCGATGGAGAAGATGCCTATTCCCAACCGTCCGAACCTAGTTACCTAAAAGATTCCCCGTGCAAGGAGTGTCTTTAATCGCAAACCATTTAGTAACAAGAAGTGCCTATTTAGTACAAAAGTTGTATCCGACCATTTAATTTGCATAACGCCAGCCCTTTAAATCTTGCTGGTTAGTTTTGACCTGACTATTTACCAATTAAATCCATGAAAACAAACATTAACCAGGAAGTCATCAAGCCTTGGGCAGTTTTTTGTATAACCAACAGTGCAGGCAGTCGCCGCTGCTTGGCTCGGTTCTCAACCCGTAGCGATGGAGAGACTTATTTATTTAGCATCCGTCGTCAACTCCCCCGAAATTTACATCCTGAACTGGTATTCGATCACCTAGTTCAAATTTAAAAAAATCACGTTCATGGTGGGAACGCGATTTTAGTCCCCGGTGCATCTACTACCAAAGACCCAAAACACATTTATAACTTTTTCCCGTGCAAAAACAAGTAGCTTTTTTGCTAGCAGCATCAATTGCTCTAGCACCCGTTAAGTCTCAAGCTAACCCCGCCATTCTCCCCGTTGCACCCGCAATCTGTGCAACGGGTATCGGCTGCATCTTCGCCGGAACTGCTGTAATTGGAGGAATTTTATACTATATCTGGGAAACAAACGACGGTAAAAAAATTCGTACTCGCGTTAAACGAACACCAAAGAAAACGGGTACTACCTATTCCCGACCAATTGATGGCATCGATGCTGCAAGTCGAGGTGATGCCCATTGGATAGACGGTACTAATGCACAAAAGTGTTATCAAATTGCCAAAAAATATGGCAGAACCGTTAAAGCACATTACCCCGCAAAAGGTGGTGGTACTTGGTGTATATTCGATGGCGAACAAAGGAAATTAGGAGAGTAAAAAATGGATGACAATAATTTTGCTGAAACTTTCGGCGATGCTAGCTGGTATATTTTCATGTCTCCCAATGGGGTTATCATTTCTTCCCCAGAACCATTGATAGGGACTGAACGCAGTACCCTAATTTTGAATCATCATGCTGATTTTGCAACCCCGCGTAAATACCCGAAAGTTGGCGACAGACTCGATATTTACCACATAGATAAGGAAACAGGTAAATACTCGACTTCCCCCTCTGACTGGGTAGTTTTCAAAATTGAAAAGTTTGTAGCGAGTGAAGCGTTAGGAAGGGAAGTTTTTCTAGTTTGGTGCGATAAACAAGAACAATAAGTTATGGAATACAACTCAATCAGTTACGAGCGAACTAGAAAACGAGGTGATGATGTTATCACTGCTAGAGTCGATATAACGGTGGAGGAAAATGATGAGCCACACAATGTAATGGATTTAGCGCAAGCTTTTATTGATTCTCAGTTAGGCGTTAAAGCTGACGAAACAGAACGAAACCTAGAAATTTTAAATAGGAAATCTCGTGAGCTTAAATCTGAAATTAGGCAACTAGAAACAACCTTATCTGAAGCAAAAAAACGTTGGGAGAAGGCACAAGAATTTTTAGCTAAACACCATGTATCTTTCAGTGATGACATACCTTTTTAAAGCGATGAAACCACCAATACAGCAAGCTAAGGAACATATTTTAAAAGTTCTCAGAGATGCTTCTTCAGATGTTAAGGAAATTATCTACCCTTGCTTAGAACAAGATTTAGCCGATTATCGAAGTGCGCTTGAACTAATCGAAGTTCAAGCCGAATTTAACCGTCGTGGTGTAAAGGCACAGCCCAGGGCTGTATCGAAAGCAGGAAAGCCATTACCCGATATCGTAATTGCGACCCTTGATGATGCAGCTAGTGGGAAAGTAGATCGATGGTTCAATCGTGAATATAGGTAAACCGCCCGATGAACTAGTTTGACCAACTAGCGAAACTCCCTAATAGGGAGTCGCGGCTTGGGTCCAAACCAATTCGTACAGTACCAAAAGCAGCAGTTTAGGGCTTTGAGTATGAACAAAGCTTTTGTTGCTTTTATAAATTCTTAAGCTCGGCTGTTGTTGGTGCTGTTTCCCTGTTTGTTTTGAGAGTGAAAGAAGCTCTAACGGGCTTACGGGTGATTCATAAGCAATTACACAGGGTTACAAACAACACCCAGATGAAAAAATCAATCCGAGTTTTAGGACTTGATGTTAGCAAGTCCTCAGTTTCTGCGTGCCTACTTCTTGAAAAACCAGTAAACCCACGTCTATTTTACTATGACTGCAAATTCCAGAAGCTAAACGCTGATATTTCTGGCATTAAAGCGATGCTCGATCTAAATCCCGACATCGCGGTGATGGAGCCTACGGGAGTAAATTATTCTCGACTATGGCATACCCAACTTGCCCGTGCAGGGGTAGAAGTTCGGTTGGTTGGACACCGAGAACTAAGAAATTATCGCGCTCATCACCTAGTTTTACCGGATAAAGATGACGATGCGGACTCGCTCGCGTTAGCTTGCTACTTATTCGATTATCTTGAAGACCCGCGTCGATTTGTACAAATTCGTGATTCAGTTATTAGTCAAATTAGGGGGATGATATTGCGGTTATCCCACCTTAATCGCATACAGTCACCAATTATTAATCGCATTCGCCAAGACTTAGCATGGCAATTTCCAGAGGTTGCGTTAGTTCGTTCGGTTCGTGGTGTAAGTGGGAAAGCTCCGTTGTTATGGGGGTGGTTAGCAGGTGAACGAAAATCAACTCGCTACGATAAGTTGTACCAAAATACTTGCGGCTTAGGCATTGATGACTCGGTTCGCTTTCACGCTCAACGAATTTGTAGCTTGCAGTGTGAGGAATTTAAGATAGAAGTTGAATTAGAGTTACTACTTGGTAACTCCAAATTTGAAACCTATTGTCAAGTATTTACTGAATTTGGCTTTGGTACTCGATTGCAAGCTATAATTCTTAGCCAAATTTACCCGATCGAAAGCTACCTTGGGGACGATGGCAAGCCCGAAGTGAAAGTGCAGCGGGGAAGAAAATCAGGTAAACCAACTAAGCGTTATTTGTCATTGCGACGGTTTCAAAAAA
>JANNFJ010001118.1:0-13054 GCA_031379725.1 Calothrix sp. OTE_75_metabat_31 | reverse complement strand
CTACTAAAAAGCTAAGGACAGGTACTTGCTTAACTATTTGGGTATCGAGGAAAGGATTTGTTTTTCCACCCGCTTTTAAACTCTGTAAAAGCAAACGTCGCAATAAGGGAGTACTGTACACATCGCGTTTTGCCCAAACTTGCCAGCGGTCAGGTTGGGCAATTTCGACTTCGATGCCCATTTCGCGCCATTTATTCGCATTGTCTTCGGCAGTCTCAAAGGTGCGGAAAATCCCTAATACAACCCGTTCCGACAATGCTGGTTTCGCTGTCGGTTGCATTGTTACTTCCAACTTCACGGGTTTTTCTGTAACTACGGTTTGTTCTCCACTACTATTTTTCAAGCTTAACCGCAAGCGATCGCTTTTCGTTGGTTCGAGTTGTAGCAGTTCTTTCGTATCATCTCCAAACCTCTGCACAATCCCGATCTTCAATTCTATATCGCTCTGGGTTGCCGATGCTCCCGTTAAACCCAACAAGCAAAATGCTGTCAGTGTTGTGTAGTAGAAATGCCCGATAATTCTTTTCATCGAAAAAACGCTTTTGCTTTCCTTGCGAGTATTTTAGTACGGTTAGAGGGTGAGGAGTAGGGAGATCGAAGGAACATGAAAATAGTTTTGCCTACTCCCCTTGTATCCTTGGTGTTCTCCGACTCCCTCTTAAAATTTATTCATAAATTGCTTGCAAAGCGAAGTCATAATGACTATGATTTATTTATGAGGATTGAACTAGAAAAAATTGATTAGTAGGATTATGAATAAAGTCCGAGAAATACCATTAAATCAAATTCGGCGACCGTTGCCCCATACAAACGACCAAGACAAAGTTAAGGCTTTGATGGAATCGATTGCAGAAATTGGTCAGAAAGAGCCAATAGACGTGTTAGAAGTAGATGGGCAATATTATGGCTTTTCAGGATGTCATCGCTATGAAGCTTGCCAGCGTTTAGGGAAAGAAACAATTCTGGCCAAAGTCCGAAAAGCACCTCAGACTGTTTTAAGGATGCATCTCGCGTAAAGTTTTGTCAGTTGTCATTAGTTAATTGTCAGTTGTCAGTTGTCATTAGTTAATTGTCGGTTGTCAGTTGTCATTAGTTAATTGTCGGTTATAACAAATTGTATCTCCAATGACCACTGACTACCGACTAATAACCATTGGCTATTGACCAATAACCACTGACCACTGACCAATAACCATTGACTATTGACCAATAACCACTGACAACTGACCAGTAACCATTGACTACCGACCAGTGACCAGTACCGATCATAAAAATCAGGAGTAGAGAAAAAATATGGCAACTCAAGCAGCTTCCGTAAATATTGGTATCGACGACGCTAATCGAGCAAAAATTGCTGAGGGATTGTCGCGTATGCTGGCAGACACATACACGTTATATCTCAAAACTCATAATTTTCATTGGAATGTTACAGGGCCAATGTTTCAGACTTTACATCTAATGTTTGAAACACAGTATACTGAGTTAGCATTAGCAGTAGACTTAATTGCCGAACGAATTCGCTCGCTTGGTTATCCTGCACCAGGAACCTACAGCGAATATGCCAAACTTAGTTCTATTGCTGAAACACCTGGTGTTCCCAAAGCTAAAGAAATGATTCGCTTACTTGTGGAAGGACAGGAAGCAGTAGTACGAACTGCACGCTCAATTTTCCCGATATTAGAAGAAGTCAACGACGAACCCACAGCGGACTTATTGACACAGCGGATGCAAGTCCATGAAAAAACCGCTTGGATGTTGCGTAGTTTGCTAGAAGATTAATTCGGGAGTCGGGAGGATAAGAAAGAGCATTCTCCCTTATCTCCCCATTCTCCGATTCTGCCTTATCTTCCTACTCCCTACTCCTTGGTTATGCCTGACTTTACCCCGCAGCTGCACGATTTAATAAAAAAAGTTGGGATTCGTAGCTTGAAAGCGCTGATTCGGGATGCGGGTGTTTCGGAACGGCAAATTTTGCGGTTGCGTCGGGGTGAAGTAAAACAGATGCGGGTGGATGTGTTGCTTAAATTGTCGTTTATGTTGCAGCTAAGTTTAAGCGAGTTAGTCACTAAGTTTTCTGAACAAGCAATTACCCAACTCGATACAAATATAGTTAAAAGCAACGAAGCCCAATTATTAACTCATATTACCGATTTAGAACGAGAGTATGTTCTGGTGCAACAGCAACTCTCGCTACAACGCGAAATATTGCAGCATGAATTCCAGCAGGTGAGTTTACATCTGCTGGAATCGTTGTTAGTACAGTTTCCAACCGCAGCATATAAAGCACGGCAAAATCCCCAATTACCCGCAGTAAATATATTACCTTTGGTACAGAAGCCCATCGAACGCTTATTGCGAGACTGGGGAATTGATGCGATCGCCCAGGTGGGTGATGAAATCCCTTACGACCCGCAGTTTCATCAACTGATGGAGGGCAATTCACAAGTAGGTGATATTGTCAAGGTTCGATATGTTGGCTATCGTCAAGGAGAAAAATTGCTATATCGAGCGAAAGTAAGCAAGGGAGGAGCGAACTCATAGAAATTTATCATATTATTTATTACAACTGAACAATGTTGCCGCAACTACCTATAGATAGAAAATGCCTTATATTAGAATTATTTTTAATCATAATTAGTAATTTACTTCACTAATTTTAATTAGATAATGAGGTTATAAAATTACTTTCTTGGAGTAACCGGGTTTTTTGTAACATCTCGACTGGACAGTAGACTTTGGAAAAATTGTCGAGTATCTGGGCTTTTAATCACAAATCAAATATAATTACAATGCTGATTAGCACTATTAGCATATAAATATTATTAATACCAAGTTGGCAACAATTTTTAAAATGAATTATTATTGAGCGTATAATAGTTAGCTATTTGTCGGGGACTGCGTCCCGACGGACAAAACGTCATTTTTACAACCATTTTCACGAAATATGTTGACAGAACAAGTAAAAATTTTTCAACCAAGCGGTAGTTTAGATGCTACTGGGTCGCAAGCATTTCGACAGGAAATTACCGGAATTCTGGAAGATGGTACAAAAGTTGTTTTGGTTGACTTGAGAAACGTCACATTCATGGACAGTTCGGGTCTTGGTGCTTTGGTGTTAGCATTTAAGACCTTGAGAGCCGCAAATAGTAAATTAGTACTATGCTCGATTAACGAACAAATTCGGATATTGTTTGAATTGACTGGTATGGATAAGGTGTTTGAAATCTTTGCTAATCAGGACGAGTTTAAAAAATCATTGATATAAACGAGTTCTAATTAATCAAATCTAATTTGAAGTATGGATAAATCATCATCAAAAACATCTTTGGCGTTTAAGATTGTCAGATTATCGATAACCTCGTTGAGTCTGTTATCACCGAGATGATGCGAACTAATCAGCATGTTAATAAAAGCCTCTAAACCCCACATGATTCCATTTTTATCGATGATTTCATAAGCACCATCGCTAAAAAGGTAAAGAACGCTTTCTGTATCGATATTGCAAGATCCATCAATATATTTTGCATCTGGAAACATCCCAACTGGCATTCCAGCAGTCCTTAACAATTTGGCTTCTGTGTTAGTTGCATTACCAGATATTAATATAGCTGGTGGATGTCCCGCACTAGAGTATACTAGTTGGCGGTTGGTACGGTTATATACACCGTACCAAATTGTAAAATATTTGTCATTTTGATAGCTCATCTGAAAGGTTTCGTTTAGCGCTTTGAGTACCTCACTTGGTTGATAATAATTGAGGTTTTGCAGGGCACGCGATCGCAGTAAATTTAGTACCGAAATTGAGGGGAGTGTTGCTTTGAGTCCGTGACCGGCAGCATCGAGTAAGTAAAGCGCAAGATAATCGGAGTCAAGCCAATAATAATCGAAACAATCACCACCAAGTTGCAGCGAGGGAATAAAGTGAAAGTTGATTGTAAAAGGTTTGTCCATTGGGGGAGGAAGAAGTGATCGCACGTATTCGGCAGCTTCGGTAAGTTCGTCTTCAAGCATTTGCTTTTGCGTTTGCAAGTCTCGGCTCAATTGATGCAACCGTAAACCCGCTCTTACCCTAGCTTGGAGTTCGTTTTGTTCGATTGGTTTCGAGATAAAATCATCAGCACCTGCATCTAATCCTTTAACTCGGTCGGCAACTGAATCGAGAGAGGTTAAGAGGATAAAAAATGTCGTCGATAACTTGGGGTCTGCCTTGATACGGTGGCAAACCTCGATTCCACTTAATCCTGGCATCATCCAATCACAGATAATTAATGCTGGATGAGAAGTTAATGCCTGAGCGATTCCTTCTTCGCCATTACTAGCAGCAACTACCTCGTAACCCTGCCTTACTAACATTCGTTTTAATAATAGTAGTACTGCGGGGTCATCATCAATTACCAGGATTTGAAACATAAATGATAGTCGATCTGCCGCTTAATAATTAAAAACTTGTAAGGAGCAATGTTTGCAAGCTTTGTAGCTGATTACGGGGGTGACAAAGGGTTTAACCAAAATGAAATAGTACGTTTTAGTTGATTGAGGTCGCGGTATACGGATTGCTTGAACCATTGTCCAAAAGCATCGAAGGGGTTAAAGTCGCGTCCTGCCTGCCATTTCATATCTTGACCTAAAGGGGTAGTGTGATTTCCTGCCAGGATTTGTATTGTCACCATATCCGCAAAGCGTTCTTGTAAAATATCGCTCAAAGTCACCGATTGGTCAATTGAATCGTTGGTGAACTTAATCAGCAGATTGCGACGAACTCGGTAATGTTCGCGGATTAAATCGTTTGTTTGTGCTGGAGTTGGGGTAAATTCAACCGAAAATGCAGTATTTGCAAACGCGGTATTGAATTGTTCCATCAAGGGAACCGCATCCCGTGCAGCAAAATTATTGAACGAAATCAATATATTTCCCGCACGTTCAACAGGGTAACGACTGCCAATCAGTAAATGTAGCTTGCAACCCATGCTGTGCCCCATTCCATAAATGGGAAGATAACCACTACCCAGGATACCGCGTTCTTCCAAACGAATCAAAGCACGTTCAAAATTGCGAAGTACTTGTGACGCGATCGCACTATGGTCGAATGTATTGACAAACTGCGTAGCGACAACAATATAACCTTTTTCGGCGATTGCTTCTAGTAATAAGCGATAAGTAACGTGCGGTGCAGTTGCAACAAACGCACCACCAAGAAAATGTACGATTCCTACAGGTTTTTGCGGGATTAAGACCCAATTCCCCGATATTTCTTTCCAGTCCATGCTAGGTGACGTGAAACTCGTTTTAAGGAGTTTTATAAAGCTTGATTTTTATTTATACTTCTTTATATTAGACTGTTGGCAAGTAACTGTGTTATTGAAACTGGGATTATAATTCCCCGACTTCTTATAAAAAGTTACGATTTTTCGCTACCCTACGATATTCTAGAGGCATTTGGATGTCGTGCCCCTACGGCATATTCACCGCAACTGAGGGATCTAACCGTTATGACTTGCCTCGATAATCCCCTAACTTTGACTTTGCAATCGTTTCATTTCTAACTGCACATCCAAAGCAATTTGTAAAGCTTCATTCAATAATCTTCCGTGTTCGCTAGCTTGTTCGCTGACCTGCATGGCACTTAATGTTGGTAAACTGTTAGCAAACAATTCGTTATTACTAATAATAAAGTTTTTATGTTCACGCAAAATTCGTTCAGTTTTTAAAGCCCGGATTAAATCGGTTCGTGTTAATTTCAAAGCATCAATAACTCGTCTGCGTTCCTTGATAATAACATCTTGGTTGCCAGCAGCTTCGATTTGGTCATTGATATATATGGCTTTGATGACGTTATTATATCTTTCGACATCGCGCACTAAAATTTTTAATGAATGAGTAATATTAGCTTTGACAATTTTTTGACGCTGTTTCCAAACCAAGTAAAAACCCAATTGAGCTAAAGAACCACTACCGACTATTAGAGTTATAAATAATATCCAGCCAGGAATCGTTAAACCTGGTGTAAATAAGCTAACGAGAAGTGTAAAAATAAAGTAACTAAAAACTAACGAAGATATACCTAGAAAATAAGCAGTTGCGGCTTCTGGTCCTTTAATATTTTCTAAAAATTTATCTTTAATTTTGGTGGCACTATTAATAACACGTATAAGCTCATCATTTACTGGCAAAGCTGTCAACTGTTGCAGTTCTCTGAGACTAATCTCCAACCCTTGCAAATCATTCCGCACAGCCGTTGATTCCCCGTTTAAATAAATAGCAGTATATTACTCCATAACAATCAAGTTCTTCAAGTTCAAATCAGGCAAGTTTAATGTGATTTTATGAAGAAACCTTAACTTAATTCTTTAGGTATTTGAGCTTATGTCAAATGTAATACATAGGTTATTCTAGCCAAAATTATTTATGGCAGCCACATGTAAAAATTACAGCCAGACTACATTTTTGCTGGGGGTTCAAAGAATCTTCGTTTTGCAGGAGTTACCCGGATTCTAACTCTATGGAAAGGGTCAAAATTAATGACACGAAGCGTTAGTAATATATAAAGCAAGCAAGATGCAAGCCCTGCGGGCACGCTGCGCGAACGCACTACAGTAACCCCCCAAAATTAATGATATGGAGCACTAGTGGTTTATACCTTTTTTAGATAGTAGCAATATTCACTACTAATGCACAGGTTACACGGAGAAAGAGTTGGGAGGGATAAGCGTATCTGACTCGCCTCTAGTAAACTAACTTTTATTCCCTAACTTATAATTCGATGAAAATACTAGTACTCAATGCAGGTTCCAGCAGCCAAAAAACTTGTTTGTATGAAATAATCGGCGATATCCCTTCATCAGCACCACAACCGCTTTGGGAAGCAAAAGTTGATTGGAGTCACCAGGAAGGTAAAGCCGAAATCGAAGTAAAAACTGCAACAGGCGAGCATTTGGAATCAGAAGTGGCAGCCGATTCGCGTCCGGCGGTAATTGCTCATTTGCTTGATACTATGTGTCAAGGTTCTACCCAGGTTATCAAAGGACTTTCAGAAATTGATATAGTTGGGCATCGAGTTGTACATGGTGGTCGAGAATACCGGGAATCTGTAACGATTACTGAAGCGGTGAAGAAAGCGATCGCTGACCTAGCAACTCTGGCACCAGCCCATAACCCAGGCAATTTAGAAGGAATTGAAGCCATTCAGCAGCATTTGGGTAATGTAGCCCAGATTGCAGTATTTGATACTGCATTTCACAGCGATATGCCCGACGCATCTGCTATCTACCCCGGCCCCTATGAATGGGTTGAGCAAGGTATCCGTCGCTATGGCTTTCACGGTATTAGTCATCAGTACTGCGTTGAACGTGCAGCCCAAATTCTCAGTCAAGATGTTAACTCCCTACGTTTAATTACTTGCCATCTTGGTAATGGTTGTTCGCTAGCAGCAATTAAAAACGGTCGCAGCATCGATACAACAATGGGATTTACACCCCTTGATGGCTTAATGATGGGCAATCGTTCCGGTGCTGTTGACCCAGGTATTTTGATTCACCTATTGCGTAAAGAAAACTATAGTGCTGACAAGTTAGATAATGTTCTCAATGAATCTTCGGGATTAAGTGGAATTTCGGGGGTATCGGGAGATATGCGCCAAATTCTTGCAGCCATTTCTCAAAGTAATAGTCGCGCTCAACTAGCATTTGATATTTACATTCATCGGCTCAAATCTTACATCGGTGCTATGGTTGCCAGTTTAGAAGGATTAGATGTATTAGTATTTACTGCTGGAGTCGGGGAAAATTCGCAAGAAGTCCGGAAAGAGGTTTGCGATCGCTTAGAATTCTTCGGGGTAAAAATTGATGCCAAAAAAAATTCTCAAAAACCCGTAGATGTAAATATTTCCACATCCGACTCAAAAGTACAAGTTTTAGTTATTCATACTCAAGAAGATTGGCAAATTGCATGTGAATGCTGGCATCACTCCAATCATTAGATAAATTCAGAAATTATAAAGTAGACAGACGCGTACCGCTAAGGCGGAACCCGCAGGGTAATTTCACGTCTCTACACATAGCAATTCCCCACCAGATGAGGCACATATGTAGGGGCGCAAGGCATTGCGCCCTGATCTTGGTGTAAACTTTACCTCACAAGGCTCAGAAACGCTATAAGTATCCTGCCTATGTCATATAAGATAGGCATCCTGCCTGTCACTGTTACTTTTGTTCAATCTCTGGGAATTATGAATTTGTAATTACACGAATTCGTAACCCACAGAAAATGTTTGCAGTCTCTCGGCAAATTGTTGGTACATCGCTTGTTGCTTGCTTATGCGTGATTGGAGTCAGTTCGCTGCAATTTCCGCGAATGCAAAAGCTAACACGTACTCAAGAAAAAATTACTAAAGAATCATTAGAACGTGAAATTAAATTAGAAAAAACCCGTTTAGACTTAGTTAAAAAACTTCCCACCTTTGGTTATGATAACTTAGTTGCTAATTGGATTTATTTAGGTTTTTTACAGTACTTTGGCGATGATAAAATTCGCGCCAAAACAGGTTACAGTCTTAGCCCTGAATATTTTGAAATTATTCTCAAGCATGACCCATGTTTTCGATTAGCATATCTAAGCCTTTCTACAAGTACATCCATGTATGCTGGAATGCCAGAAAGGTCTATATCTCTAACCGAAAAAGGCTTAAAATATTTATCCCCGTGGCTTCCGGAAAGGTCTTATTATATATGGCGTTATAAAGCAATCGACGAATTGTTATTTTTAGGAAACTCTCAAGCAGCCCAAAAATCATTTCAAAGTGCCGCAGATTGGGCAAGTAAGCATACCGATGAAGAAAGTAGAATTTCCGCACAAATTTCTCAAGGTACTGCCCAATTTATCAGCCGCAACCCGAACAGTAAATACGCGCAAATTTCGGCTTGGGCAATGGTTCTAGAAAACGGAATTGACGAATCGAGTCGCAAACGTGCAGTTAGCGCCATTCAAAAACTAGGTGGTGAAGTTATTTCAACACCCCAAGGTAATAAAATAAAATTTCCACAAAAAGATTAAGATAACTGTAGTTTAGATTAAGGCATAGTAAACAACACAGGTAATATCAAAATCCGGCTTGATTTTTCTTGGGTTTAGCCTGCGATACAATGAAGTGGTTGCTCCATATTTTATTTCCAAAATCAAACAGGACGGCTATATAAATTTGCATAAGTTTCGATGAGCGATAAAATTATCTACTGGTACAACGGTAAAATTATCAACTCCCAATTTATCGAATTAGAACTTGATAATCCGGGTCTACTTTATGGTGCGACAGTTTTCACAACATTGCGGGTTTACAATAATCTCGATAGTCCCTTAACTCACTGGCTTTCCCACCTCGACCGCATTCAAACATCCTTAAATTTCTTTGGCTGGCAGCAACCTGACTGGTATTCAGTCCGTCAAGGTGCGGAAGCTATTAAGCAGCATTTTCCCATATTGCGAATAACGGTATTCCCTAACGGTAAAGAGTGGATAACAGGCAGAAATTTACCGCAGGATTTAGCACAAAGGCAAAAACAGGGAATTACAGCTACCCTTGCTAACTCAGAATTTTATCGTTCCCTACCAAGCCACAAAACCGGAAATTATCTTACACCTTGGCAAGCCAAAATCCACGCGCAAAATATAAATGCTCAAGAAGCAATTTTTACCGACGCACAAGGTAACTGGCAAGAAACCACAACAGGGAATCTCTGGGGATGGAAAGATAATAGTTGGTGGACACCCCCCCTGGATGCGGGCATTTTACCGGGAATCCTGCGAAAGCATCTCATTACCTTTCTCAGAAATCAGCAATATAATGTATATCAAGAACCTTGGACAAAAGAATTAGTCGAATTATTTGAGGCGATCGCCTATAGCAATTCTGTAGTGGAAACCGTCCCGATTCACACCGTCATCCAGCCTGCAAGCCAGTTAGAATATAATTCCTACCATGCTTGTCTTGAGCAATTAAAAAATTTTTTCTCTATATGAGTTTTTCTACATCAAAGCGGGGCATTTTGCGATACCTTAAGATAAGTTAACATATTTCTTAATAATGCCCTCTTTTCAAAGAGACGCTACGCGAACAAAGCAAGCGTTCGTGAAAGCGAAGCACAAAAATTACAGGAGGATTGACAAGCGGTGAATAATAAACGATGGAGAAATGCAGGGCTTTACGCACTGCTATTTATTGTTGTCATTGCGCTAGGAACAGCGTTTTTCGACAAGCAGCCTCAAAGTAGAGAAACATGGCGATATAGCCAGTTTATCCAAGAAGTCGAAAAAGGTAGAGTTGTACAAGTCAAACTCTCAGCCGACAGGTCTCAAGCGATCGCCAAGTCTCAAGATGGCAGCCAAGTTTCAGTAACATTAGTAGACGACCCTAGCTTAATTAATACGCTTACCGAAAAAGGTGTAGATATTAGTGTATTGCCACAAACCGACGAAGGATTTTGGTTTAAGGCACTTAGTAGCTTATTTTTCCCTGTATTACTATTGGTAGGTTTGTTTTTCTTGCTACGTCGTGCCCAAAGTGGTCCCGGCAGCCAAGCAATGAACTTTGGCAAATCACGCGCTAGAGTCCAAATGGAACCCCAAACTCAAGTCACATTTGGTGATGTTGCGGGTATCGATCAAGCCAAACTCGAACTCAACGAAGTTGTAGACTTCCTCAAAAACGCCGACCGCTTTACCGCGATTGGTGCAAAAATTCCTAAAGGTGTGCTTTTAGTTGGGCCTCCAGGAACAGGTAAAACCCTCTTAGCGCGTGCTGTTGCTGGTGAAGCTGGTGTACCCTTCTTCTCCATCTCCGGTTCGGAATTTGTGGAAATGTTTGTCGGTGTGGGTGCTTCCCGCGTCCGTGACTTGTTTGAGCAAGCTAAAACTAACGCTCCATGTATCGTCTTTATCGATGAAATTGACGCTGTAGGTCGTCAACGTGGTGCTGGTTTAGGTGGTGGTAACGACGAACGCGAGCAAACCCTTAACCAGTTGCTCACGGAAATGGATGGTTTTGAAGGTAACACCGGTATCATCATTATCGCTGCGACCAACCGTCCTGACGTACTCGACGCTGCGTTATTGCGTCCCGGTCGTTTTGACCGTCAAGTCGTGGTAGACCGTCCCGACTACGGTGGACGTGTGGAAATCCTCAAAGTTCACGCTCGTGGTAAGACCTTAGCGAAAGACGTGGACATTGAACGCATCGCCCGTCGGAGTCCTGGCTTTACAGGTGCTGACTTGTCGAACTTGCTCAACGAAGCTGCAATTTTGGCAGCACGTCGCAACCTCACCGAAATCTCGATGGACGAAATCAACGACGCTATCGACCGCGTGTTGGCTGGGCCTGAGAAGAAAGACCGTGTGATGAGCGAACGTCGTAAACAGCTTGTAGCGTATCACGAAGCGGGTCACGCTTTAGTTGGTGCATTGATGCCCGACTACGACCCCGTACAAAAAATCAGTATTATTCCTCGCGGTCGTGCCGGTGGTTTGACCTGGTTTACACCTTCCGAAGACCGGATGGACAGCGGTTTATACAGCCGTTCCTATTTGGAAAACCAAATGGCTGTAGCTTTGGGTGGTCGGATTTCTGAAGAATTAATCTTCGGTGACGAGGAAGTAACCACTGGTGCTTCTGGAGACTTACAGCAAGTTGCACGAGTTGCCCGTCAAATGGTGACACGTTTCGGGATGAGTGATGTACTTGGGCCTGTGGCTTTGGGTCGTCAGCAAGGTAACATGTTCCTCGGTCGTGACATCATGTCAGAGCGCGACTTTTCGGAAGAAACTGCTGCTGCGATTGACTCAGAAGTTCGCAAGTTAGTAGATATTGCTTACGACCGTGCGAAGCATGTACTAATTAGCAACCGTCACATTCTCGACAAACTCGCTGATATGTTGGTTGAGAAAGAAACCGTCGATGCAGAAGAGTTGCAAGAATTGCTTGCTAATAATGACGTACAAACTGCTGCGTTTGTGTAATTAAGTTAGGAATTATGAGTTAGGAATAATAGTTAACTTGTAATTCTTACTTTTTAAAATATTGTAGGGTGGGCAATACCCACCTTTTTTTTGCATTTTTTATATCAATGAACGATTATTTCGTTATCCTGTGGGTATTGTAGGGGCACGATATATCGTGCCCCTACAGGACATTCGGCACAACGGAGGGGTCTAACCCTCTCGACAATCTTTAACCGACCAGTAAATGAACATTATAAATACTATTTAAAAAGTTCAATTTGATTTTTAATAAAAAATTGCTGCAAAATTTTACTTGGCTTCCTATCCCAAATATCGATATGTTCGTATATTAAACCATTATTATTGAGCTTGTAGGTTGAATATCCCTTAAAAAATATGTTTGGTTTCCAAGGAAGACGCAAAATACCGCGTACTGTCCATTTTGCTAAGATAATATTTTCTTCTGATTGAGAAACATCGTGTAAGTCGAAGTGAATTTGGGTAAAAAACAACTGTCCGTGAAATCGCAATGTCCAAAAAATAATACGATAATTGAATTTACCTTTAAATTTATTAACTGGGTCGCGGAATAATATATCTTGAGTATAAATATCATAGGAAATATCTTTTTTAAACAGAGTTGGTAAATCCTGCTTGAGGATTTTAATATTTTTTTGCATTTGAGATTTAATATTCATAAATTTTTTAAAAATCCTTGTAAGCGTTCCCACCATAATAGATTTTTATGGGTAACGCTAGGTCGATTTAAATCTGAGATTGTGGGGAATGTGGCAGATTGAGCATAGAAATTATTACGTAACACTTTTGCTAGCTGGTTGTTATTATCGCGTAATCCCTCATAAAAAAAGAATACTTCTCCCTGAATACCGCATTGACGATTGTATTCGATTACTTTTATTAAGTCTTCTGAGCTAATTACATATGAACCAATTTTCATCAAGATACCTGGTGCTAGTTTGCCCAAATCCTTACTTGAAAATTGCTCATTAACCAGTCTATCTACAACCGATTTATAATTCTGAAAATCACGCCGATAAATTTGCGGGTG
>JANNFJ010001079.1:0-2552 GCA_031379725.1 Calothrix sp. OTE_75_metabat_31 | reverse complement strand
ATGCCATATATCTAAATATAGCATATTCTAGCCCTTTCCGAGCAGAGTTTTTAGAGCGCTTGTAACTCCCTCAGCATAAACATTTGTCAATTAGTCCTAACAACCCATGACAAAGCATCTTTTATCAAATATCAACAAGCCCCTAGTAGATAAGCAAAATAATAAAAATGAGAGCCTTAAAACAAGAGAGGGTGAAGTTTGGAACTTCACTGATTCTTATCGCTCTCTGATTTGTAAACAATGGCTTAAAGCCCATAATGGTTTTCCCTTAAACAAGGAGGACATTCAGCGCTACAGACGTATTTTAATCATATTAAAAGACGTGAAGAAGCTAATGCAAGAAATTCAAACAATTCTTGCTAACGGGGTGACAAGCACACCGTAATGCTTACTATGTATAAATTAGCTCGTAATTCATCAGGTAAATAAGATATGAGTATTCAATGTAGCACTATCAATATACATCCCTGTGTTTCCTATTTGGGTATGCACAAATCGGCACGAGTTTTAGATTTAATTACGTCATTGTATTTTCCAATCTACGAGATTTCACATCAAGACTTTTTTACTTACTATCCAGTTCTAGGTTTCGTGGAAGCTTTAGTATATCAAACTGACGAGGCTGTTGAGATGATTGAAGGAAAAGAAGCATTTTGTCAAGAAGAAAATTTCTGGCATCAACACCACAAAATTATTACTGAATTCCTCAAAGAACAAAACTTGTATCATTCATTAGTCGAACAAGAACTAAAAAATTTAGAAGAACATTATGAATTGAAAAATCAGCTAATTCTTCAGAAAAATGTAACTCATGCAGAGATTATCAAAGCTATTGAGCTACACACTTCGGATCTACGCGTTTTGCACGCAATTTTAGTGCAGATGGCTAATAAAGGTTACAATCAAAATGCTTTTCATATTATGTTTCCTCTGGAAGTCATTTTGGATATTTACGACGATATTATTCATTACCAACATGATATAGAGCAAAACAACTACAATACCTACCGTATGTTTGTTAAGCTCTATGGAAACAAAGCACCTGCTTATCTAGAAGCAGAATTAGCTCGATACGAGTCTCTATTTGAAGAAAAACTCAATAAACTACCAAACAAAGAGAGAAAAATCTATATAAAACTTGTGTCAGAATTGGAAAAAGACAGTTCTGTTAAAACTATTCCCAAACCGATTCTGGAGTAGTAGTCTGTTCAGAACAGCCTACCAGAGCAAATTTACTAACGGGCAAAATGCCCGTCCCACAACTCCCAATACTACGTAAGTTTTGGGAGAATTAGAAACCCGGTTTCTAGACCCCTCGATTATACTTAACCGACAAGTATTGCCGCAACTCCCACCACTTCCAATACTACTTGGTTAAGCTAAAAATACGAAAATTTGTAGCTTGCTTTGGTGTAGGGTGGAACGGTGGAACGAAACTTAACCTACAATTATCCTTAACCGAGCAGTATTGCTACCACTTCCACAAGAAGTTCATGGATTTGTGGTTAGGGCATATGAAAGCCCTATCGACTGGTGCAAAATGTGAGAGAGGAATGGCACTAAGTTAAGACATAGCCCTTGCCCTGACCGGTTTCCAGGCTCCGCCTGGGAACCCCTTGCTGGGAGGCTCTGCCTCCAGGGGCTTAACGAGAGGCAGAGCCTCTCAAAGTCCCGTTCCCAGGATCCGCCTGGGAACGAGACTACACAGGACTTTGGGCTTATTTTAGTGCCATTCATGTGAGAGAGTTTATTCTTCTTTAAAAAAATAGCACGGAGGAACTAAGAGATGCTCGACCAAATTTGTCAAAAATGGACTTTAGAAGCTATTGGATACGGTATTAATAACGGCAGTATAGATCCACGCGAATTAGTTGAGTATTTTTTAACTAAAATTGCTCAAGAGGCAGAGAAAGAAAAAATATTCATAGAAGTTTTTACAGAACAAGCCAAAAAAGAAGCAGATGATTCATATAAAAGGGCTATTACTAACACACGACTTTCACTTTACGATGGTATTCCCCTCGTATGGAAAGATAATTTTGATATCAAAGATAAACCGACAAGTGGGGGCTTGAAGATTTTACTGGAGAAAGTTGCTCAAAAAGATGCAGTAGCGTATAAGACATCTATTGATGCTGGCTTTATTTGTTTAGGTAAAACCAGTATGACGGAATTAGCTTTTTCGGGTTTAGGGATTAATCCAACCTTTGGGACACCAACAAATCCCTTTGATTCCAAGAAAGCAAGAGTTCCCGGTGGTTCGTCATCAGGTTCAGCTATTGCTGTAGCAAAAGGTTTATGCTGCGCTGGTATTGGAACTGACACAGGGGGATCTATCCGAACACCTGCTGCTTGGAATAATTTGGTTGGCTTCAAAACAACTACGGGGTTAATCTCAACAGAAGGTGTTGTTCCTTTAAGTCAAACATTAGATACAGTCGGTTTTATTAATCGGTGTGTTGAAGTTGCAGGGGTTATGTACCATGTAATTTCCCAGACTGATAAAGTAAAATTTTATGAGGCTGAATGTAAAGGTTTTAAACTATTAGTAT
>JANNFJ010001030.1:0-1652 GCA_031379725.1 Calothrix sp. OTE_75_metabat_31 | reverse complement strand
GCCAGAGCTTTTGTATGAAAACTTGAAGATCATCCCATCCCACTATCATTTCAGAAGCTACTGGAGAAATGTACATACAATGTACGTATGCATTCATGCTATTGACCGATGAATGAAGAAAAGTTTGATTACTAGCTGCTTTTTTTACCGGTGTGAATTCACTATCAGTTAATATCCCCCGTTGCTTCATATCTTCACCTACTTTAGTCAGTTTGTCTTTCAGTTTTGTATTCTTCTTTTGATCTTCTGTCCAAGATGTAAACTTTTTATTGATAAAATAATCTAAGCTAAGTTCAATAAAAACTCTGAACAGGACAGTAGAGGCATTGGGATAATCATTAATATTTATTTTTTTAAGCTCCTTATAAATGTTATTAATTCTATGCTGTGATATCGTCAAATTACATTGCTTAGGAATTAATGTTTTTCTATTAGACTGATCACTTTTTGATCTGGTATTACTAGATCTCTTAACTTCTGCAGGTAATTGAGTAGGTGATAACACATCCTGAATATCTGAATTCGGCTTTTCATCGATTACATTCTTTGGTAGTGCCAACTCTCTTTCTTTTATTAAAATACCATATTCTACATCTAAAGGAATAACTACTGTATTCCTTTTATCAGAACTCGGTAATTCTTCTGAAGAAAAACTATTGATGTAATCTTTTCTTTGCTCAAGTGACTTAAGTTGACTAACATTGTATTTTCCATCTCCTAAATCATTGAAGATTCTTGTCAAGCCCTTTGATACTTCTTCCTCAGCAAAGTAAGTATAGACTATTTTATCTTTGATTTCTATTCCAAGCTTATTTCTGATTTCAGGAGAGTTTATTAGACGTTCAAGAGTAGTTATAGGGAACTTTCCGTTATCAATTTTTTCTTGTGTTATAGGTGATAAATTAGCATGTTCTTTTGCGAAATCAAGAATTTGAAGCTCTGACGACTTATCACCATGTATTGCATCATACCTAGCAGCAACTTGCCCGTCCCATTCAACTAATCCAGCTCCTTTATTTTCTCCACGATGATTTAGCTGAATCCAAACGTCAGCATCTTCTCTACTATCAAAAATTATGCATTTTATATCATTCATCGGCTCCTTTTTGAAAGCCACTGATAATTTTACTAAATGTTGATAAAGTGAAGTGCTAAGCATTTCTGCCGCTAACTCCGGCCTTTCTAATAGTTTTATTGTTGTTACACGACGATTACCATCAAGGACATCAAACATATTATTTTTGTCTTTTGAAGGTGACACCAAAGGAATATTAGTTGGGTTGAAACCATACTCAATAATATGTTTGGCTAGCTCGACTAGTTTTTCTCCTTGTAGTTTTACCATTGATTGAATTGTGTCATTCTGATTATCATATTTGTCAGACAATCGAGGATTATTCTGATCTACCAGAAGGTTCTTGAGGGGTACTTGCCGTTCCGTGTGTTTAGGTGTTGCCATAATAATTCCAATTTACCTACTGCAATAATATACCCATTTTTAAAATCTAATGTACTTCAATCAACTTTAATATCTCCAGCGCCGGGACATTAGCCAACTCACTCGGCTCCAGCTTATGCATCCCACCCCCATAAACCCTTCCCTCATCAACCATCGTCACTTCCGTCATACTATTCAACGCCTCCCAAAACAA
>JANNFJ010000975.1:0-4764 GCA_031379725.1 Calothrix sp. OTE_75_metabat_31 | reverse complement strand
TTGTACTCCTTTTGCTTGTGCATCAAGCAACAAAACTTGTTGATTTGGTACTTTTAAACTATCGGGTATAGGATTTGCAAGTACGGGTAAAATCATAGATGCAGATAAAATTGTTGTAGATGCAGCCAAAAATTTGATGATTTGATTATTCATAAGTCTAACTAATTGCAAAACGTTGATTGATTGTTGATTGATTATCGATGTCGTCTCAATACTACTCTCGGTTTTGGATAGTCGAGGGGACTAGAAACCCGGATTCTTTAAGAATCCGGGTTTCTAATTTCTCACTAAACTTCTAAGGTTAGTAAATGGTAGTTTCGGGTGAAAGTAGCCGTATTTTTTTAGTAGGGGTGACAATTCGGGTTTATGCACCCGGTAAACCCAACATCGGAGCGTCCAGGTATCCGATAATATAAGGAATGAAGAGACGATATATTTTACAAGCTACAGCCTTGACAGTTAGTGCCATTTCTGTATCTAGCTATATAACTTGGAGATTAAGGGATATGACCACAAATCAAACAAATGACTTTGCTGTTAATAAATCTGATGATGAATGGCAAAGTGTTTTAACACCCGACCAATTCTACGTCCTGCGGAAACACGGTACTGAACGTGCTGGTGCTAGTCCCCTCGATAAGGAATATGGAGAAGGGACTTATAACTGTGCCGGATGCGGACAAGCATTATTTACCTCAAGTACCAAATTTAATAGCGGTACGGGATGGCCTAGTTTCTATGCTCCCATTGAAGGTGCGATCGCAACCTCTGTCGATAAAAAACTTTTCATGACTCGTGTGGAAGTACATTGCAGTCGTTGCGGTGGTCACTTAGGTCACGTCTTCAATGATGGCCCTGCACCTACAGGTAAACGTTTCTGTATGAACGGCGTATCTTTAGACTTTACAACAAAAAGCTAGTTCGTCAATTTCAAACAATAATACCGTAGGATAGGCATTTTGCCTGTCCTACAAGATAACTTGACTGCAACTTGCAATGATATCGAGACGGAAATTATCAACTAAGTAGCTAAGAGTACAGGCAAGATTTGCTTCAGATTCGGGAATTTGCTCGATTAATTCAATTGTAAGTTGGTCGTTTAAACTAATTCCAGCATAATGTAATTTTTCAATCCATTCTTTAGGCATCACGCTTAACATCTGTGGTGTTAATTGTAACGATTGAGATGTGGTATTTAAGTTCAAAGCTGGCTGTTCTTCATTATATAAATAGTTTAAATTTAAATGCAAAGCTATTTTTTCATAAAGTAAATTTTCATCAAAAGGTTTACCAATAAAATCATTACAACCGACTTTTAAAAATTGCTCCCGATTCTCTTCAAATATACTAGCTGTTAAAGCAATAATAATTGTCGAACTTTTATCAAGTGCCGCACGAAAATCATGATTTAAAATCTCATCATATCGCTTTCGTTCTACCTTCCTAATTTCTTGCGTAGCTTCATAACCGTTCATCACTGGCATTTTAATATCCATCAAAATTAGATGTGGTTGCCAATGCAGCCAGATTTCTACGGCTTCGTACCCGTTAGCAGCTTCATAAACTTCAAACCCTAAAGGTGCAAGTAATTTTACAATTAAAAGACGATTTTCTTCGATGTCTTCAACTACTAAGATGCGATAACAAGGTTGATTGGGTGCTAATCCAATAACTTGCTGTTTGGGTAATGCAGTTATAATTTCATCAGCATCAGGGAAGGTAATTTTAATATCAAAATTGAAAATTGAACCTTGACCAAGAATGCTACTTACTTTAATATCTCCACCCAAAAGCTTAACAAATTCTCGGCTAATTGCTAAACCTAAACCAGTACCCTCCATCGATTGACGACCGGATTGAGTTTGCACAAATGGCTCAAATAAAGTACAGATTTCTTCTGAGGCAATCCCAATACCTGTATCAATCACTTCAATAAAAAGACGGGAAAACTTCGCTTCTAAATCATTGTCATTTCTTTCCAATATTTCTTCAATGTGCATGTCATTATTCAACAAACTGGTATTAGTTGAAAAATTATCAATACTGTAAGTTGTATTTGGATAATTATTAGTAAATGAAATATAGCTTTCTTGACGGGAACGATCCATGCAAATATTACGTTCGAGTTGGTAATCTGAGTCGATATTTTTTTGATTGCTTGTCTTACGCACGCGCAAAATAACGCTACCTTGATGAGTAAATTTAATTGCATTACCAAGTAAATTAATGAGAACTTGCCGAATTTTGCCTTCGTCGGCGTAGATATATTTAGGAATATTCCCAACTAACTCAATTCTAAACTCTAAAGCTTTACCCGAAGCTCGCAATTGTAGCATTTCTTGAATCGAATCAAGTAACCCATAAAAATCAAAGGTCTTTTCGACTAATACTGTCCGCCCGGCTTCAATTTTGGACATTGACAATACATCGTTGATGAGTTCGAGTAAATGTTTGCCGCTACGATTAATAGTTTCGACATATTCTCTTTGATGTGAAGATAAAATGCGTTCGCGTGCGAGAATTTGACTAAAGCCAAGAATAGCATTCAGAGGAGTCCGCAATTCGTGGCTAATATTGGCTAAAAATGTACTTTTGGCAATGTTGGCAGCTTCGGCTTCAGCTTTAGCTTTTTCTAATGCCAAGTTTTTCTCAGTTAATTGTTGAGTGCGTTGTTGCACCTCGAGTTCGAGGGTTTGGGCATAATTTGCCAAAGCTTTGTGTGAAAGTTGTAAACCTCTCCACAGCATATAACCCCGACTTACGAACCCTGCAGTCACAAGTCCCAGCAAGGGAGAGACAACAGTTACCCACCAACCCATTAAAAATAGTAAATATGCACTAGTAATCAACGAAGCGATCGCACCGACAAAAAACAGCACAACCCAACCCAATAATGACCCCGACGGCATTCGTACCGATTGCGATGACCCTGACAACCATCTTCGGTGGTATCGCGCTAGACGTACTCGCTGCGAATTGACTTCCCACCCCAATGCTACCCCCACATTTGACCACAGTAAAACCCAAATCCATCCCATCTGTGACGATATGCCTCGCAGCAGTTGTCTATTATCTAAAGCTGCACTCAATATCTGACTAGCGAGGTCTGCATGAACTTCTACACCCGACCATGCATTATTAGCACTGTTGCTAAATGGTGTATAAAATCTTTCGCTTAAACTCTCAGCGATGGAGCCAATTAATACAACTTTTCCTTGTAGTAAATTCTTTGGGACGCGGTCTTCGAGAACATCGGTAATCGAAACCTTTGTTATCTCTTGGCGCGATTTATGAAAATTCGCCAAAATTTGATACCCACCTACATCCGCACGGGTATAACCCCCTTCATTTTCTTGCAGTGGTACAAATTTTGCTTTACCAAGTTTAAGAATGTTATCGTGACCAATGCTTTCAAGCTTGATGTTTGCGGCTTCTAAATAAGTTAAGGCTAGCCTGGTTCCCAAAGTTAATTTGGTTTTATTCTCCTGTAGCCTCACCGACAGCAGATAGCGGCGAACTTTACTATCAGCTTCGAGTACAAGGTCGCAAGCTGCAACTTGGTCTCGTTGCGAAAGTACCTGCGGTGGGTCAACTACGGGACCGTTGACATCCTTTAAGACTTTTTCGATACCGATTAGATTGGGCGTTGAAACATAAACTTGTCGTAATTCCTCCTGTCCGGGTTCGACTGGCAGATTGCGGTAGAGGTCTAATCCGATTACTATTGGTTGCTGTTGTTTGACTTTATTTAGTAGCTTTGCTAAGGCTGCATCCGAAATGGGCCAGCGCCCCAAGCGTGACAGGTCGGGTTCATCAATAGTCACAATTACTACCCGCGATTCGCTTACCTCGTAAGGACGGATGCGAAACCACTGGTCTAAAACGGCACATTCTAGAAATTGCAATGCTCCAGTTAATTGTAATACCATAACCGTCACTGTGACACCGATTGCAGTTGTTTCGATGCCTCGCCACCTAATAATTTGTGTTTTTAGCCTTTTCCACATACTAAGAAAGGGAGTAAGGGAGTGGAAGAAGAAGGAGAGAGGAAAGGCGGGGAGGGGGAGAGGGGGGGAAGCAAAAGGTAAGCATTATTTACTTTTTAACTCTTAACTCTTAACTCTTAACTCCTTACTCCCTACTCTCTACTCCCTCAATTGAAGTCAATAATTTTGTCCAGGTTTGGGTTAATAAGGGATTGTTGGGTTGTGATGACTGTAATTCTACGGTTTTTGCGATCGCATCATACCAAAAACCATGTTTAGCATAGTAGGTAATCTGTTCAATAGGGGTGGCTGTGGCTAATTGAAGTGAAAGTTTTTTGCTCAATTGGCTGTACTCAACCCAACCACCCACAACCCAGTCTTCGGTGCGGTCATTGGGATTGTAGGCTAATGCTAATGACCAATGGTAAGGTTGATTTTTGACTAGTGCGGGTGCAGTTTCGGGTACAGTAATGCCAATTAATCCAACTTTATTCTCAATTGGTATACTAACTTGATAAATACCCTTCATCTGGGCATCGAATAAGCTAAATTCTGCGGTTTGAGTGGTTGTTTTGGGTAAATAAACAAAAAATGTCGGGCGTTGAGAATGCGATAACCCAATTTGACGACCGGGACTCAAGGCTGTAAAAGAATGAGTTTTTATTGCCGGACGCGACCCGCCCCCAGCTGTTCCATTACGGGGTGCATCTCTTCTGGGAGGTGGGTCAAAACTCGATTTAGCTGGATTTGCTGCCAAAACCTTAGTTGTTACTAGTAC
>JANNFJ010000927.1:0-12853 GCA_031379725.1 Calothrix sp. OTE_75_metabat_31 | reverse complement strand
GCAAGTCAGAGAACATCCGTGAAAATACGCAAGTAAGTGAAAAAGTATTGATATCTTAGTTTGTTTTGCTAGATTTCAATTAAAAGCAATCAAAATAAACATCAAAAAATACAGCGTAACTAATGGTATCGCGTGCGGATGCTATCGAAGGTAAAGAATAGACTTGATTACAACGACAAGCCTCAAAGATAGATAAAAGTACTTACCAAGTTACCCTCTTACAGAATTTGGGATTTTACTTAGGTAACAAAATTGTTGAGAGGCACAATGGTTGTATCTGGGCAAAATCTCAATTAGGGGTAGGCAAGGCTTTTTATTTTAGTTGACGACGCCATTTTGATGTAGATTGGTTATTAGTTCGAGTTAGTAAACATAACTAATTAGGTAAATAATCAATAATTTATGTTGAATAGGAGTCAAATTGGCATTGGATTAAAAATTTGAAACGCCCAACAAGTTAATTTTAAAGCTTTAACTGCTTATGATTACTATTTTACTTGTAGAAGATAGTCCAACAGATGCAGACCTAATACGCCATATTTTTCTGCGTGCAGGTCAAAAAGATTGGCAGGTGATACATGTTGAACAGCTTTATCAGGCGATTAAAATTTGTAGCGAAGACTTTGCACAAGAACAACGTAAATTTGATGTAGTTTTATTAGATTTGCAACTTCCAGATTCTACGGGGTTAACAACAGTACAAAATTTTCGCCAAGCAGTGCCAAATATTCCTGTTGTCGTATTGACAGGACTTAATAATGAGCAAATTGGACTGCAAGCAATGGGCGAAGGAACACAAGATTACTTAGTCAAAGACGAGATTAATATTACAAATTTAGTCCGTACTATTCGTTACGCCATTGAAAGAGGAAAAATTCTTAACCAATCACGAGAAAGGGAACAAAATACTCATGCAGCACTACTTGAAGAACAGGAACTTAACCAACGAAAATCACAATTTATTGCAATGATTTCTCACGAGTTCCGCAACCCCATAACAGCGATTCGTGTATCTGTAGATTTACTACAATCTTATTCAGAGCAAATTAGCGAGGAACGAAAAACTAAATATTTTGAACGGATGGATAATGCCATTAACCAGATGCTACAGCTTTTGGATGAGATATTATTTTTGAGCCGAAATGAAGCTGATAAAGTTACGTTTAAACCCAAAAATATAAATTTAGAAGATTTTTGTTGTGAAATAGTAGATGCGATTCAATTTAGTATCGGTAAGCGAAACAAGATTATTTTTACTGCGTCTGGAAAATATTCTTTATTTCAAATGGATGAAGAATTACTTAGCTGTATCTTTACTAATTTGCTTTCTAATGCTGTTAAATATTCTCCCCTAGGGTGTGATGTTAGCTTTAACCTAAGCTGTGAAGATGGGGTAGCAATTTTCAAAATACAAGACCAGGGGATAGGCATTCCCCAAGAAGACCAATGCCATCTATTTGAAACTTTTTATCGGGCTAGTAATACAAATAAAATTCCAGGTAGTGGCTTGGGGCTTGTAATTGTGAAAAGATGTGTTGAGCTACATCAGGGCGATATTCAAGTAGAAAGTGAGGTTGATGTTGGGACTACTGTAATAGTGACACTACCGCTAGGTAATGTTGAAGTAACCTAATTTGGTTTTTTGATTTGTATTGTAGGGGCGGGGTTCCCCCGCCCTTCTCATTGATAAAATGAATAAATCTATGTTTGATTTTACATAGACATAGGACTTACGCAAAATATCTCCCAAACCCTATTATCTCTGTGTCGCGCCAGGTGCTACAACGGGGGGAACCCCATGCCAGCTTGCTCAACGGGGGGAACCCCCGCACGCAACTGGCTCCGCAACGCACTGGCTTCTCTGTGTCCTCTGTGGTTCATTCTTCCGTGACCTTTGCATAAGTCCTAAGATAATAAGTTTACCCACGATACTTTCAGGGCGGGGAGAAGAGCGCCCCTACGGTTAATACAGTTCGACAATAAATATTGCTCCTGCTGGATGATTATCTTCAATGAATATTCTTCCTTCATGAGCATTGATTGCCAATTGGCAAAAGGCTAAACCTAACCCAGTTTGAGAAACTCCTTTAACAGTATTTCCAATTTCAAATTTGTTAAATATTCGCTGTTTTAATTCATCATTTATCCCTTGACCTTGGTCGATAACTTTAATGTGTACTTGGGCCTTTCGGGGATGTTCGAGACGTAAAATAACTTGACTATTGGCTGGAGAAAATTTGATAGCATTTGATAGTAAGTTATCAATAACGCGGCGTATAATTTTTGGGTCAATATGAACTTTTCTATCAGTGTCGGGTGTATCGATAATTATTTTAACTTGGCGATGTTCAGCAAGGTTTGCAAAACTTTCAAATGCAGACTCTAAAATTTCTGTTAAAGAGGCTTCTACACGTTGAATAATCATCTTTCCAGATTCTATTTTTGCTAACATTAGTAAGCTGTCTGTTAGTGACTGAAGTTGTGTTGCAGCATTTTGCATCCGACCTAACTGCTTTTCTCGTCGCAAGTTATTAGTACTAGGATCGCTGATAATTTCACATCCTAAAAGAATCGAGACTAAGTGATTGGAAAAGTCATGTACAATCATATTTGCCATGTCTTCGCGTAGTTGTAAAGTTGTTTGTAATGCATCGTATTGCCGCTTAATTCGCACCATCGAACGAACCCTAGCACGAAGTTCAATCCCGCTAACTGGTTTGCTCAAAAAATCGTCGGCTCCATTTTCTAAACAACGGGCTAAGTCTTCTTTAGCGTTGAGTGCTGTCACCATTAAAATGGGAATATAACACCATTGAGGATTGGCTTTAATTTGACTACAAAGTTCGATACCATCTAAATCTGGCATCATTACATCTAATAGAATAGTATCGACGTGATGAGTTTTGAGAAATTTCAATGCTTCCTTACCGCTTTGAACAAAATGCAATTTATAACCATCCTTAAAAAGCAATATTTCAATAACGTCAAAATTCTCTTGCTCATCATCGACTACAAGAATAGAGATTTCATTTGTCATGTTTTTATATATCCTGTTTCAAAACTTTTTTAATCAAATTACTTAACTGTTTTAGATTGACTGGTTTAGAAATATATTCGTTTGCACCCGCTTGGATGCACTTTTGTTTATCTCCTGGCATTGCTAAGGCAGTTAATGCAATGATGGGTATTCGCATTATTTCAGATTTGACTCGGATCTGGGAAATGGCAGTAAGTCCATCCATTTTTGGCATTTGGATGTCCATAAGAATTAACTGCGGTTTTTCCGCAAGGGCAAGTTGGACTGCTTCTAATCCATTGCGTGCGATCGCAAACCGATAACCACAGTATTCCAAAAAGTCAATCATTGTTTCGATATTCGTTTGATTATCCTCTGCTAGTAAAATTAAGGGTTGGTCGGTGACACAACAAGTATTGATATCGATAGTTTCTGATTGTTCTTGAATATTGTTTGGTTTGAGTAGGGTAGTTTTGTGAGGTATTGGAAACTGTTGAAGCGATTTATTCTCACAAGGTAGTCTTATGGTAAAACAGCTGCCTTTACCCACTTGACTAAAAACTGTTACTCGACCTTTATGCATTTCGATAATTTTTCGCACCAAAGCTAATCCTAACCCTGTACCTGAATAATTGCGAGATAAAGAACTGTCAATTTGTATAAATGGTTGGAATAATTTATCTATATCCTTGCTATCAATACCAATACCTGTATCTGTAACGCAAAAACAAATCTCCTGAGTTTCTGTATCAAAATTAACCATTAAGCCAACTTGCCCACCATTGGGAGTAAATTTGACAGCATTACTCAGAAGGTTAATTAAAACTTGGAGTATACGCAGTTCATCAACCCAGATTTCTTTCTGTTCGGAAGCTATTTCAACGGAAATCTGAATGTTTTTCACCCTTGCTTGTTGTTTGATAAATGTGCAACTTGAATCGCATAAAATATTAACACTCACAAATCTTGGGTATAATTCTATATTTCCTGATTCTATTTTTGCCAAATCAAGTATATCATTGATTAATTCCAATAAATGCTTACCACTCTTTTGAATGGTAGTAATGATGCTTTTTTGTTTATCCGTTAAAGTTGCATACACCTCATCTAGCAATCCCTCTGATAGTCCTAAAATAGCATTTAGAGGTGTACGTAATTCATGGCTCATACTTGCAAGAAATTCATCTTTGAGACGAGTTGCACGGGCTAATTCGGCATTTGTTTCTGTCAGGGTTTGATTTAGTTCAATCAGGCTTTCTTCTGCATTTGTCCTTTCTCGCAATTCTACCTGCAATTTTTGGTAAAGTTCGGATTGTCTGATGGCAAGGGCTAACTGATTGATGAGTTCGAGAAGTAAATTAATTTCCCAGTTTTGCCATTCTCGCTTATCAGAACATTGATGAATACTCAATAATCCCCAAATTTGATTTTCTTGGACGATTGGGACTATAAGCATTGCCCGTATTTGTAAATCAAGCCAAGATTGCCGATATTCGGCTTCTAAATTTTCGCTTTCTCGATCTGAAACTACATAAACACCTTGTTGCAAGCAACGTTGATAAATTTCCTGGGGGAACAACTGCAAAATGTATGCTGGATTGATAACGCTGTCCCAACCTGGAGAAACAGCTTCTGCGATGGGAATATATTCGCGGTTATTATTAATTTGATAAACTATAACTCTGTCAACCTTTAAAATTTTCTCTACTTCAGCAACAGTGGTATTTATAACTGCTGTTAAATCAAGAAAATCATGTATTCGCCGACTGATTGTACCGAGCAAAAACTCTCGTTCTACTTGTTGATGAAACGCAGCTTCAGCCCGTTTGCGATCGCGTAGTGCTGCTTGTCGTTCGCTAATATCGAGAATTACAGCGATTGCGTCGTCTTTGCCTTGCTCTAATAATCCGACTGCTACGATAACTGGAACATGGGTTTGATCTCGACGAAAATATGCTTTCTCGATTGGGGTACAAAAACCTTGTTGACGAAGTTGCTCGCGGGCTTGTTTAGTTATATCCTGATACTCTGGTGGTGTCAAATCTGTCCATCGCAATTGACCCGCTACCATTTCTTCTCTAGTATAACCAACCATTTCGAGAAAATAATCATTTGCATCCGTAATTTCTCCATTCAAGTTGGAAAAAATCACACCAACTAAATTCGCATCAAATAAGGTTCGGAAATGCGACTCACTTTGCCGTAACTGAGTTTCAACCAATTCTCTCTCGGCGATTTCTCGGTTTAATCTCTCGATAGTTATAGCCAATTCGCTAGTTCTTCTCTGAACTCTGGCTTCTAACTCGTAATTGAGTTGTTCGCGTGTTATCTCCGAGGCTTTACGGTCACTTATGTCAGTACTAATACCTGTAACAATCCCGCAATTGCCGACTTCATCACGTCGAGAAGTATAGTTACCTGAAATCCAACGTATGGAACCGTCTTTATGATAAAAGCGGTATTCAACTTTAATTATACCTCCTTGAAATAATTTCTCAAATAGAGGTGTAATTGTATTTTCCAAGTCTTCTGGAAATATTCTTGATACCCAGAGGGCATTATTTGTGATAATTTCTTCTGCTGTATAGCCAAATAATTTTTCTGAACCAAGTGACTGATATTCATACTGCCAGGTCTGATTGGCAAACAAGCGGAAATTGACTATGGAAGCTTCGCTGTTGTTGAGAATATCAGTTAGTTTTGCTTGGGAATTTTGCAAAGCTAGTTCTAAGCGCTTGCGTTCGCTAATATTTCTAATTGCAGATAGACCGTATGGTTTACCATTATAGATAATTGTTGTTCCTTGTAACTCGACATCAAATAAACTACCATCTTTACGGACTCCCATAGCTTCACCGGCAAATTCTCTACCTGCCTTTACGGTTTTTACAAACTCAGCAAAAACGTGGTAAGAGTCTGGATGAACGTAATGAGATGCTGGAATACTTAATAATTCTTCATGAGAATATCCGTGCATCTTACAAGCAACTGGGTTTGCCTCGACAAGCATACCAGTTTCTAAATCGTTGACAAATATACCATCGTTAACGGTTTCAAAGATGCTGCGATATAAGGCTTGTTCTTGTCGCAATATTTCCTCATTCTGTTGACGAAGCGTTACATTTCGTCCTACTGCTTGATAGCTGACGATATTACCTTCGGTATCAAAAAAGCCTTGAATGCTCCACTCCACCCAAGCGAAACTATTATTTGGTTTAATAACGCGGGTTAGGTAAGTAGTTGTAGATTTATCAACTGACAGTTGTTCTAAGTCACATTTTAACCCTTCTTGATCTTCCTCCAAAATCAACGTTATAAAACTTTTACCAATAAGTCTCTCATGTTGTTTGTAAAAAAAAACACATTGATTACGGTTGACGAATGTGAGAGTTGTATTATCTGCTAAAAAACGACAAATTAACTCTTCCTGACTCTCCACAATGTCGCGGTAGCAAACTGGACTATATTCCGTTTGTATCTCGTTAGCTTTTTTTAATCCAGCAATGAAACTGCGTTCGGTAATGATTCCCTCAAGTTCTGTGTGTTCGTTGACAATTGCCAAAAATAGAAATTGTTCCAATTGCTGTAAAATATCGCTGTTTAAGAGGGTTTTTAGGTGCGATCGCGTTAAAATTACCAATGGCTGCATTACATCTGCAACCTTGACTGTTTGTAGGTCAATACCTGCCACTAATAATTCAACTACATCTGTATCTGTGAAAATTCCTACAGGAATTAAATTTTCTACGGCTAATATATAACCAATCGTTGGTTGTGCTTTAATTTTGATTGTGGCGGCTTCAGCATTTTCGACTGCATGTTTCGATTGATGCACGAGTAATATTGCTTCGGCGACTGACGTATCTGGAGATACAGTTAAGGGATGATGCTCAATTATCTTATCTATATGCGGTGCATGAAGATCAGGTGGTAATGCTGACGGGTACTTGGGGTACATTGCAAGGCTGTTGAATTAGGAACACGTATAATAATTTACATTATATTCAAAAATGTAATGTAAATAGTAAATAGTATTTTTACGCAAATTAAATAAACATCCATTAGAAATTCATTATGTATTGAATAAATGGTCGCGTAGGATAGGCGTCCCGCCTGTCCTTTGTATTTGATAGACAGGCCAGACACCTATCCTACGATATTTATTTTGGAACATTTTTTAATTGAAAGACTCTAAGAGTAATCCAAGAAATAAATAATCCCATATGGAGTTTGCATCTACCCCCTGTCCCAATACTACTCGGTTAAGACGTTTTCCCACAATCTGCTCCCCCTAAATCCCCCGCATTCATTGGGGGACTTTGAATCCGGTTCCCCCCAATTTATCGGGGGGTTAGGGGTAGGCTGTTGACTCTGTGCTTTTTTAGGGGTAAAAGTTCATGCAGTTTTTGTGTCGCCTTATTTTTATTACTGGACTGGAGACAGAGCTTCCAATCATGGGTTCCCAGTCCACGCTGTGGGAACCAGTAAAAGAACAAAAAAATTGTATGAGCCAAAAACGGGTAAATTCTATCAAAGTCAACAGCCTAGGTTAGGGGGGATCAAAAGTCTATAAGGCAACTTAAGATTTGTGTGTACACCGTAGCCTTTTAAGGGGGGTTGGGGAATCAAAATCCTTACGCGAGCAGTATTGTCGCCTGTCCAGTCTATTTGTAAGACAGGAGAGATGCCAATATACAAGACTCCTACGAGAGATATTTTTTTAATTGGAATACTTTAAATACTCCCGTATTACCCTCAACATACCTGCACTACCTTTACTATTTACTAATAGAATAGGTACATGTGGTGGACGATGGGATTCGATGAAACCTGTAGCTGCATGTTTGGCACTCGCTGTCACCATGACAACAAGATGAGAATTTTTTACCCACTGACGCAACCTGTCATTACCTCCTTTCTCATGGCTGAGGTGGACTGTAATTTCTTGACAAGCTGCTTCTAAAATACTTTTGACTCTAATTGCTACGGTTTCTGTGAGAGTGTAAATTAGGATAGATTTGCCTTTGAGTTTATGGAAAATATTTGCTTCAAATTCAATATTGGGCTCAACTAAAATTGCTTTTTCGCCAAGTAAATCTCGAAGCGATGCTGTTAACTGTAAATCTTTGACTAAATTGCGAAAAACTTCCCATTGTGCTTCATCAATACGTTCTTGAAAACGACGCATAGTTTCAGCTAGAGCAAATAGGAATTGTTGACGCTTTTGTGGAATTGGGCTAGGGTACCATATGAATATATCAATTAAATCGATTGCCCAATCAACCTTTTTAGGTGAGGCAAACCGACTCCAAAGCTCTAAGGCATAGTTGAGAATCTCAGCATATTTGGCTGCATCTATACCAATGGTCAAAAGTGCGATCGCGCTTTCGTTAAACAAAACTAAATCGACATCGCTACCTTGAGTACTAATAACTAGCAATTCCAGCAGCGAGTAATAAAGGGTGACAAATTCGCGACGGGGAAATTGCTCATCATTCTGGAAAAATTGTAACAAGTATGGTAATGATTCATGAAGAATAGACTCAGATGTTGAACCAACTTTATTTAATAACTCATTAAATTCGGCGATACTTTCGTAGGGAGCCATCAGTAAGCTATTAATATCCCACTCGTTAGCGCCCTGACGTGCTGTATGTACAGCCCTTTCCCAAGTTGGTTGTTTGTGTAACTGCAATAACCATTCCAGCCAATTCGCTGGGATTGTTACTGCTTGGCTTCCTCGCAGTTGGGCAAGAAAATTTTGGTTCAACCGAACCTTTAGTAAGGCTGTTTGTTCGTCAGCAGTCAACTCATCAAAAGCTTGCAATGCCGATGCTGAGGCAGTTAAGGTTTGTAATTCGTAAGCGCATAGGAGAAGCAAGCGAACTTTTTCTAAAGACGGTGGAGCATTTCCTAACAATGAAAACGCACGATCGAAATCTCCGCTTTTAAATAGCAGTTCAGCTTGTTGCAATTCCCCAACATTCCCCACCTCCGGAGTCATATCAGGTAAGAATGCGGCTAATTTTTGTAGATAAATGCCATCGCTTGCCTTTATTTGCTCGATTGCTAGTAGTTCGTCTCGCAAAGCTGGATTTGTTGGTTTTCCAGCCACTGCAAGCAGCATAAATAATTTCAGCACTTCTGGGATTTGACTCCCGGCACGAACAGCGAAAAGATTGCTGTAATGGGGAAAAACTACTTCTTGAAAATAAGTAACCGCACTTCCAGGGGCGTTATCGTCCTCAAAATGCTGTAATTTTGTCCGATATAGAGCTTTAAGCAAAGCCTGGGTGACAGCAAAAGGACGGCGAACCTGCAATAGATTCGCAAGTTCTGGGAGTGCTAGCAACTCGTTCCATTGCCCCAATTCGGCTAAAAGTTGCACTCGTAGAAACAGCAGGTTTAATGTATCCAACCGATGTTGGTCTACGAGATATTGGAGAGAACTTTCCGCAGCAATGCGTGAGCCTGCTTGTAATGCCATATAGAAGTCGCGCAATACCCTACCTGTCGGCTGGGGAATATCTGCAATGCGCTTGACTCGTCTTTCTCCGACTCGTCGCATCCGTTCTAAAGCTTCCCAAACATCTGTAGCTTTTCCGCAGATTTTGAACGCAGCACCCCCGGTAAATTCATAAATTGCCAATTCTAGGGGGTCTTCCAGATTTAATTGTGCCCTTTCGCCGCGAAATGTTGAATATGTGGAACCAACAAACCCCATTAATTCCTCACTCAAGCGCCGTAATTGGCGTTCTGAAAATGTATTAGCGCTTGGTATCGCGTACCAATCCACAATTTTATCGTGCCAATAAGGTAAAACAGTTGACTGAGGTTCGGCTTGGGTCAATAATTCCACCCAAGGCAGTATTTTTGCATGTTTTGCTTCGTCGCCTTCAATTTCGTTAAGCTTAAATTTATTACTTGCACCAAAAAATTGCTCTAGGAAGTGGCGAACATGTGCATTGTTTGGATGTATCATATCACCCCTCCCCATCGGTTAGTAAAAATCAACTTTTGTTCGGCGATACTTTCTGCTGATGTCTCGTATGTTACCGCTTCTTCATTGATAGTAATACCGTTATAAGTAAAGTTCATCGAACCCGCAAAATAATAACCGTCTCCGAGAATACCTTTGATATGGAGTTCTTCGGTAATGTGTGTATGGCAATTAATACCACCTGTTTTCACCTGAAGTGTTTCCAGAAAACTGCGGTTATGGGTATCGGGACGGGTTGCAATATGTATAGTAGTTCCCCTGGATGCTAGGGTAGTGAGGACTTGGGAAAGGCGAATGCGCTCCCGACACCACAAGGGTTCTAAACATAAGAAAGTATTGGCGGTGTTATCGATAATCGATATATCGGATATCCAAGGGGAAATAAGCCATAGGCATTGACTGGGGTTGATGAGTTCGGAGATAAAGATTGTTTGCAGCAAGTCGGGAACTTGGCGAGAACTTAGACGAGAGTGGATATAACGAGAGGGCATGAAGGTTTAATATGAGAGCGATTTTTAATACCATTTAAAAGAACATCGTCGGACAGGCAAGACACCTATACTACGATATTCAATAAGAGCAGGTCAAATTTTACCTATTAAAATTGATACGTCAATAAATATACTTGAAGATTTTACTTAATTTTTAAAATCGATATTAAAATGTTAAAAAATAATTTCACCCTACAGAATTAGACATAAGTGTAAAGCATCCCAGTAAACATCCTGACCCGTGCTTAGTTGCACGAAAACAATGAGAATCATTATCACTTGGAGTTGTCGAATAAGCTTGCCCCTTGTTATCGAGCAGAATAAAGTTTTGTGGGGCTGCGTTCATACTTTCAAGCGTTTGACAGAATGTGGGAGTATAATTTCTATGGAAAAGCGCGTGTAGCTACCAAATCTCTTACTGAGGATTTCTGTAACAGAACTTTACAACACTATCGCCATACAAAAACACAAAAATAATATCATTGACGATATATATCATCAATGATAATGTATTGATATGTGTTGGAACGTTGAATTTTATCCTCTATTTGCACAGGAGTTTTTGGAATATTCCAAGGCGGTGCAGGATGCTTTATTCGCAGAAGTGGTGATGCTGGAAAAGTACGGGCCGCAGCTAAACAGGCCCCATGTGGACACACTCAATGGTTCTAAGCATACAAATATGAAAGAGCTACGGTTTAAAGCGGATGACGGTGTGTGGCGAGCTGCATTTGCCTTCGATCCGCAGCGTCAAGCAATTCTGCTTGTGGCTGGTGATAAATCTGGGATGAGTGAGAAACGGTTTTACAAGCAGCTTATCAAAAAGGCCGATGAACGCTTCGACGATCATTTGACTCAGTTAAAAGAGGAAGAGGAGGAAGACCAATGACCAAAGGGAAAATTATGCAAAGTATATGGGATAAGTTGCCTCTGGAGCGCAAGCAACGGATATTGGCTCGTGCTGAAGAATTAGAAGCTGAATATCTAACTTTGCAGGAACTGCGAAAAGCCGCAGGACTAACGCAGGCAGAAATTTCACGAAGCTTGCGAATACCGCAATCTAACGTGTCACGTCTGGAAAGAGAGTCTGATATGTTGCTGTCTACTTTGAAGAACTACATTAATGCTATAGGCGGTAATCTAACTATAATAGTTGAGCTTCCGAATAAGCCACCTGTTCTTCTGAATACGTTAAGTGACCTTGTTAGCCAGGACGTGGACAGTAAAATATAATGAATTATAAGGTTCTTATAAGGGCATCAAAATTTTGGGAAGGTTGATGCTGCACAATTGGTGGGCAATTTTTATACGCGCTCGTATCTTCTCAGTTTAGCCTCAGATATAGCCAAGCTGCCCTAACTGGTCAAGTTGTATAAAACCTACTGTTAAACATTCTCTCGAACAGTTTCCACATCCAGTTTCAAGCGTTCTGCTATCTGCTCGGTAGTTAACCCTAACTCCTGCAATATAGGGATTGTCTCCAGTTTCTGTTTGAGTACACCCTCGGAAATACCCTCTTGGTAAACCTTACTCTTTGTTAGCGACTCTAAATCAAGCATAACTTCCAGTTCCTCCAAAGTTAGATTAGGAAACTTATCAATCACTACCGTTTGAATAAATTCTAAGACTTTTTCTTGTAAAGCGGCATTGGTTACTTCCGATTTTGTTTGATTTATTAACTGTCGAGCGAATTCCCCAGTTTGCGTTTTTCTCTTTTTCTCGACGACTAAACGCATGATTCCCACACCAAGGGATTGATTGGGAGCTTTTGCTAGTTCGTCTAGATAAAAACAACGTAGAACTGGTAAGAATATCTTTAAATATGGTGGAAATTTTCCTTCGCTGCTACGTTTATCGTAGATAACAACAGCGTACCATTTTTCGTTAGTTGGTTCGTACTGAGTCAAATAAAGTATTATTTTACCAAAAAAGCTTCTGTAGAAGTTTTTATCTTTATAAGCTTGTGCTTCAATGAAATAAATCGGCATAAAGTTATATCCAGAGCGGGTTGAGAGTAAACCATCTAGACGAAAACCTTGTTGTTTGATTTCTGGTGCGCTGTATTGATATACTCTTGTCGTGATGCGGTTGTCTAATGAGTTCAAAGAATAATTCTGGTATATCTTTGAAAATTTTATAAAAAAGTGGGTCGGCTGTCATTCACTTTTACTTACGTTTGTGGAGATACGGGTAGATTATGTTATTTGTGTCAACTTCTGAAAAAATTAGCTATAGAAACGGTATTTTAAGTTATTTTATGCTTCTTCTTCATTTTCAACAGGACGTTTTTCATATTCGGCAATAATACTCCTAACGCTATCTGCTGCAACATCAGCTTGTTCTGAT
>JANNFJ010000923.1:0-2047 GCA_031379725.1 Calothrix sp. OTE_75_metabat_31 | reverse complement strand
ACCCGAAGATATCAGTCGGTTACTTCCTCAAGCAATTGTTTTGCGGACAATGCAGGATAGGCAATTGAGCGAATCAATGATACCTACCATTGAACAAGCGATTGAATCTTCAGTAAAACAAGACTTTAAGGTTCTGGCTGAAGCTACTTACCCCATTATTGGGCCTGCAACTCGCCGTGCGATCGCAACCGCACTGGGAGAAATGATTCAATCATTAAATCAAACCCTGGAGCATAGCGTATCACCAAAAAGCTTTAAATGGCGGCTCGAAGCAAGGCAAACAGGGAAAAGCTTTGCTGAGGTGGTCATGCTGCGTACCTTAGTTTATCGTGTCGAGCAAGTATTTCTGATTCACAAAAAAACAGGATTATTACTTCACCACGTCGTTGCACCCTTTGTAGCAGTTCAAGACCCAGATTTAGTTTCAGCAATGCTGACAGCAATCCAAGATTTTGTCAAAGATTCTTTTAGCGTTAAAAAAGGAGATGGACTCGAAACGCTTCAGTTTGGAGAATTAACGGTTTGGATTGAAGAAGGACCGCAAGCAGTTCTTGCCGGAATTATTCGCGGTAATGCTCCCCAAGAATTAAGATTAGTATTTAAAGATGCTATTGAAAAAATTCACCTACGACTTTACCGCGAACTTTTCAATTTCCAAGGAGAAAGCGAGCCATTTTTGAAGAGTAAACCTTACCTTGAAAGTTGTCTCGAAGCTCGTTACCAAGTCCCAGTTAGAAGAACATATAATTGGACATTAATGGGATTAATTGCTCTGAGTTTGGGAATTTGGGGATTTTTGACAATTCGAGAGCAACAGCAATGGAATAGTTATGTAGAACAGCTTAACTCACAACCGGGAATTGTAGTTACTAAAGCTCAAAAACGGAATGGAAAATATTTTATTGCTGGAATGCGTGACCCTTTAGCGGTAGAACCAAATCAATTATTACAAAAGTTTAAGATTAATCGGCAAGCTATTACGAGTAATTGGAAACCTTATCTATCTTTAGAACCTGAATTAGCCATCGAACGTGCAGAAAAACTACTACAACCACCAAAAAATGTCACCTTTAAAATTGACCAAAATAGTATATTATACGCAAGTGGTTCAGCACCTCGACAATGGATCTTAGAAACACGTAAATTATGGCGTTTTGTTCCAGGAATTATTCAATATAAAGAAGAAAATCTTGGTGATTTCGACATCAATCAATTAAATATTTATAAACAGCAACTCGAAGCAAGAGTCTTTCGATTTCAGGAAGGAACAACCGAACTGTTGCCCGGTGAATTAGCCAAATTAAAAAATATTGTTTTGGATATACAAAAGTTTATCAATGCAGCAGAATCTCTCAAAAAGAATGTACAAATTCAAATTATTGGATTTACAAACCCAATTGGAACCGAGCAAACGAATATTGAACTTAGCCAAGGGCGTGCAAATGTAATATTATCTTACTTAGTATCTGAAGGGATTAACAAAAAATACTTTACACCTGTAGGTATGGGTTCGGTTAAACCTACGAGGCAATCAGAAAGCCAAGAGTTCACTAACCGTAGAGTTATTTTTAAAATATCCATCACCGATATTCGCAACTAAATCATTTGGTTACTGTTTGTTGTATGTTACAAAAGAAAGTTTGTATGGTTGGTGCATTTGCTACAGGGAAAACAAGTTTAATCGCACGATTTGTTTATAGTATATTTTCAGAAACTTATCAAACAACTGTAGGTGTAAAAATTGACAAGAAGGCAGTTAATTTTCAAGGTCAAGAATTGAACTTAATTCTTTGGGATTTATATGGGGAGGATGAGTTTCAGAAAGTCAGGATGTCTTATCTGCGGGGTTCGTCAGGATATCTACTCGTTGCTGATGGAACTCGACGACATACTTTAGAAAAAGCCTTTAACCTACAAAAGCGAGTTGAGGAGACAATCGGACAAGTTCCATTTATTCTAATAGTCAATAAATCAGATTTAAGCGATGAATGGGAAATTGATGCAAATGAGATTGATGAATTAGTACACAAAGGTTGGAATGTGATTC
>JANNFJ010000904.1:0-2496 GCA_031379725.1 Calothrix sp. OTE_75_metabat_31 | reverse complement strand
ACGAGTGTGGGGTGAACTCGGACGGAGAGGGAGGGATTGGGTGGAATTCGTTTAGCAATTGCCAGTAACTTAATTACAAAACCCAATTTATCAGCATAGGCAATATCGGTTTTACTAACTTGCCTAATCCCTTCGCAGTAAACTTCTTCGCGGTTAATACGTCCGCCAAAAGCAAGCGATGCTAAAATTGCAATTTTATCTCCAGCATCCCATCCGTCTACATCGGCAGTGGGGTCAGCTTCGGCATAACCAAGTTTTTGGGCATCGGGTAATACTTCCTCAAAGCTACTAGCCTCGGCTTGCATCCGGGTAAGAATGTAATTTGTTGTACCATTAACAATCCCCATAACCGTATTAATTCGGTTAACGCTTAACGATTGTTTCAACGGTTGAATCACTGGAATACCTCCACCGACGGCAGCTTCGAGCATTACATAGACTCCTGCTTGATTAGCTGCGGTAAAGATTTCGGCACCAAACCGGGAAATTACAGCTTTATTGGCAGTAACAACGTGCTTGCCGTTTTCGATGGCTTTGAGAATTAACTCGCGTGCGGGTTCGAGTCCGCCGATTAATTCTACAATAATATCTATCTCTGGATTGGTGACAATTGAGTTTAAATCAGTAGTAATTATTTGTGCAGAGAGTGCGATGCCCTTGGTAACTATCGAAGATAGTATCGCACGGGCTTTAGATATATCACGTACTCCCACTTGAGCAATTTCGATTGACTGTAACAATGAATGACGACCAGTAGTGTCTTGTAAAAGTTGCACTGTCCCAGTCCCGACTGTACCTAGTCCTAATATTCCTAATTTTATAGCCACAAATCAAGCACCCAATTTTAAATGTAATTCGAGTAGTCCATGTTAGAGTACTTTTACCTTGTCGTGAGTCCCAGATCCCCGACTTCTTTAAGAAGTTGGGGATCTAATCCTTGCGAAAAGGTCGAAATTAACGACATGAACTACTACTTAATAAATCAAAACAAAATCTCAAAAAATTTTATCAGCAAATAATATTATAGGGTGGGCAATGCCCACCCTACTCAAAAAGGCTGTAGAAACCTGATTAATCTATGTAAAGCAGGTAAAGGAGGAGTTTTGTCCCTGAATAAATAGATAAATATTCGGAGTTACCCCTTACCCCTTCAGAAGCAATACTTAGTATGTTTCAACGTGCCAGCGACCAGCTTTCTTGATTTCCTTTTGGTAATTAGCCCAGACAACATCATCTTTGGCAGCAGCTATAGTTAGTGCAGCATCGATACCATCTTCCATTCCGCGTAAACCGCAAATGTAGGTGTGGGTTTTCTCTTCCTTAATCAACTTCCACAATTCATCCGCATGTTCTGCAACGCGGTCTTGAATATACATTCTGCCACCTTGAGCGTTCTTTTGTTCGCGGCTGATGGCACAGGTTAAGCGGAAGTTTTCGGGATAGCGAGATTGCATGTCCTCTAACTCTTGCTTGTAAAGAATATTCGGACTTGTGGGAATACCAAAGATTAGCCAAGCAAAACCATTAAACTGATATTCAGGGTTAGCAGCTTTTTCGGCATCTTTGAACATCCGCCACAGGTAAGTCCGCATTGGCGCAATACCTGTACCTGTTGCCATCATAATTACTTTGGCATCAGGGTCATCAGGCAAAAGCATTTCCTTACCAACTGGGCCTGTGATTTTAATATCGTCACCTGGCTTGATGTTACAAAGGTAGGTTGAACAAACACCATAGACAGTTTCGTTCGTTTCGGGATGTTTGTACTCTAACTGACGAACGCAAAGCGATATAGTTTTATCGTTCATATCATCGCCGTGACGAGTCGAAGCGATGGAATATAATCTCAGTTTTTCGGGCTTACCGTTTTTGTCGAGTCCGGGGGGGATAATACCGATACTTTGACCTTCAAGGTAGCGCAAATCTCCACCAGTCAAGTCAAATTTGATGTGTTGAACTATACCTATTCCACCTTCTGCAACTAACGCTTCACTGGAAATAACTTTGCCAATAAAGGGGGCATTGGGACGGTAAATATTTACAGGAACGTCAGCGTGTTTGGCTTTTGCTTGAGTCATGCTTTTGCCTTCTTTATTCTTTTTGGGCTGTTTTTCGGTGGGTGCTTGGCTAAAGCCTTGACCACTGTTAACTGTCCCAGGTGCGGTTCCATTATTTGACTCGTTAATAACAGCCGTCCCATTAGAACCACCATTTGCAGAAGCAGATGCTTGAGCATTTGCTTGCTCAAAGTCGTCTAGGGTTTGGATGTTAACAATTTTGCCACCTAAGCGAGCTATCCGCCGCATTTCTTGATTCATGCGGTTGTAAGGCACTCGAACAAATACGCTGCCGCTTTTGCGAATGGGGTAGTTTGCTTTGTCGCTTTCTTGGCTTTGACGCAGACCTAATACTTCATAAACAAAGACGCGACTACCTGATGCTGTTGCGTAATCACCGACGACACCTTGATTGTACATTCGCTTTACCACTCCGATA
>JANNFJ010000887.1:0-2278 GCA_031379725.1 Calothrix sp. OTE_75_metabat_31 | reverse complement strand
AGCGATTTCGACTCTTATTCAAATGAAAATAAGGATATAGCAAGTTCCCAACCAGGTGAGGTACATGTCTAGGGTAGCTCATGCTTGCGCCCTTAATCTTGGTGTAGAATGGCTGTACCTCAGTGGGTTAAGAAACGCTATAAGTGAACAGTAAAAATAAACCCTACCAATAAGTTTTATGACACAAACACTACCATTACAAAACTTATTTACCTTTGATGAATTTATCGAATGGTATCCTGAAAACTCACAAGTACGTTACGAATTACACAAGGGAGCAATAATTGAAATGCCACCAGCTACAGGAGATCACACATTTATTATTCTTTTTCTGTTGCAAATAATGTTATCTGCAAGTAGGTTTAATAAATCGTTTTATCCAGCTTCATCTTCAGTATTTGTAAAAACACCCAATGAACCATCAGCTTATATACCCGATATGTTGGTGATTAATCAAGAAAATCTCATTAATGAACCATTGTGGAAAAAGCAATCTACACTCATTTATCCTGAATCCATACCCTTAATAGTTGAGATAGTAAGTAGTAATTGGCAGGATGATTATGATCGGAAGTTTTCTGATTATGAAGCTATGGGTATACGAGAATACTGGATTGTCGATTATGCTGCCTTGGGTGGACGTAAATACATTGGTAAACCTAAACAACCTACAATTTTTGTATGTGAATTAATCGATGCTGAATATCAAATGACACCATTTAGAGGTACTGACTGCATCGTATCGCCTACTTTTCCCCAGTTGAATCTAACAGCTCAACAGGTTTTTGACTCTGTTATTTAATTAAAAACCCTATTAGACTATCCCCAAATTTTTCACTCTTCAAAAAATGGGGTTCAGCATTCAATAAATTTTTGATGGGCACTATACCAACGCCAGCTTTGCAGAATATATGGAAGCAAACTATCTACCGTTGGTGGACGTGCAAAGCTGCGATCGCTTTTTTGTTACTCAGCATCAATTAAGAAAAATTTCTCCCACACTGTACAAACTTATTAATAGCATCCGAAAAGTTCGCCAAATGGAAAACCAATGCTCGTGAAAATAATGTTAGTTAAAATGGAAGATTACATCTATCTAGAGATAGGTATTATTTAATAGTAAGATATATCTTAGTTAGTCAAATAGAATTCATACCGTGGTATAGTCAGTAACAAGTATGATGGTGCATTTACCGCTTATGAAACAAAGCTATCTGCAAATTTTATTAAGTACGAGTGTTGTACTATATGCTTCTTTAATCTCCAAACCGATAACAGCACAAATTGTCCAGGATGGAACGCTGCCAGTTAATTCAGCTGTTACACTGCTCTTAAACACCAGCCTTATTGAAGGAGGGACTATTAGAGGGAGTAATTTATTTCATAGTTTTAAAGAGTTTTCGATTCCGACAGGAAATACCGCTTATTTTAATAATGCTTCAGATATTCAAAATATTCTCACACGGGTAACGGGTGGTTCAATCTCTAATATAGATGGGGTTATTAAAGCTAACGGCACAGGCAACCTGTTTTTGATTAATCCGAATGGAATTGTGTTTGGTAAAGATGCTAGTTTGAACATCGGCGGTTCCTTTGTGGCCACAACAGCCAACGCCATTGGGTTTGGGCAGAGCGAATTTTTTAGCGCCTTAAATCCAGAAGCACCTTCACCCTTGTTAACAGTAAATCCAAATACCTTATTATTTAATCAAATTGCAGCAGCACCGATTCAAAATAGCTCAACGGCACCAGCACAAAAAAGCCCAGCGGGTTTTGAAGTATCTGGTTTACGAGTTCAAGATGGCAAGAGTTTACTGCTTGTAGGTGGCAACGTCAACATTGATGGTGGTCAATTGAATGCTTATGGTGGTCGAGTTGAGTTGGGAGGATTGACATCAACTGGAACTGTAGCGCTCCAGATAGAACAGGACAATTTTCGCTTGGGCTTTCCTTTACTTAGCGAGCGAGCGGATGTTTTTTTAGTTAATAAATCTCGTGTATCTGTAGAAGCCAGTGGTGGTGGAAGTATTGCAATTAACACACGGAATTTAGAAGTTTCAGGCAAAAGTTTAGTGAGTGCTGGAATTGGAAATGGTTTAGGAACAGCCAATTCTGTTGCGGGAGATATTGCGCTCAATGCCACAGGGGAAATAAAAGTTTCCGGGGCACAAAGCAATGTTTTCAATAGGGTAGAACCGCAAGCATTGGGTAATGGAGGAAATTTAACTGTTAATACCCGTCAATTGTTAATACAGGATGGAGCAAAAGTTAGCACTGG
>JANNFJ010000878.1:0-1674 GCA_031379725.1 Calothrix sp. OTE_75_metabat_31 | reverse complement strand
GCAAGTCCGTAGGAGTGAAAAAAACCCTCTATTTCCTGCCTTATCCCAATTCTAGGTGAAGCGGCCTAGACCGCCCGCAGGCGGTAAGCAGTAAGTGCTAACTGTAACAAAGCCTGCTGTAAGCAGGGTAATATGCATCTTCATATAAAAATGCATATTAGCCTGCTTACAGCAGGCTTTGTTCCAGTTAGCACTTACTGCTTACAGCCTGCGGGCGTTCTATGCAGCTTCACATAGAATTGGTATAAGCCAGTAAATATAGGGTTTTTTTCACTCCTACGGACTTGCTACAACAAACACCTTGTATCTTAGTTAATAGAGGAACAAAGTAAAAATGCAAACGTCTTCGGTTGAGTCTGGTTATAGTGACATTGATAATACTTGCAATCCGACAAAGTACGTGCGCCGATTAGATAAGCAGGGGACAAGCAATCTTTGGCAGGGAATCAAAGCCCAAATGCAATATTTCTTAGAAGTCGGCAAAGGAGATTCTGTGATTGATGTGGGGTGCGGTACGGGTGATGATGTGCGAGCGATCGCGGAAATTGTTGGAGAAAATGGCCGAGTGGTTGGGGTAGATGGCAGCAGCACTATGATCGAAGAGGCAAAGCGACGTTCTCAGGGATTAAATTTACCTACAGGATTTTATGTTGGAGATGCTGAAAATTTAGAATTTCCAGACAATAGCTTTGATTGTTGTCGAGTTGAACGGGTGCTACAGCATTTGCATAATCCACAACAATCACTTATGGAAATACTACGGGTAGCAAAGCAAGGGGCACGTATTGTAATAGTAGAGCCAGATTATGGATCTATCAAAATTGAAGGTGCCAATCCGGCAATAACTGATAAGTTAATTAAACGTCGATGCAGTCACTTTCGCAGTCCCCAAATTGGAATGCAACTTCCTTTGTTATACAAACGTCTGAATCTTGTAAAAATTGCTGTCAAAGTGACACAAGTAGTTAACGACAATTTTGAGGATGACCACGAAAAATTTTTATTGTCAAAGTATGTTGAACCTGCCGTAACAATGGGTGTGGTATCGGCACAAGAGGGGAGCAAATGGATAAAGGATTTGAAGAGAGCCGCAGATGAAGGAAATTACCGTCACACTATTAGCTTATTTCTAGCCAGTGGGCGCAAACCAAATTCTTAAGTATTTTTACTCTCACTATAATAAACTAATAAATACAAGTCGTTACTATGCTTAGGCGTTTTATAGGTCAATTATCATATTTGTCACAGACCTTTAATCTTATTTGGGCTGCATCCCGAAATTGGACTTTAACCTGGATTATTTTACTCGTCTTTCAAGGGGTACTACCCGCTGCTTCTGTTTACCTAACTCGACTGATAGTCAATAGCATAGTACAAGTGGTTGGTAAAGGTATTTCTTGGGAAAGTATCCAAACAATTTTAATTCCAGTAGGTTTAATGGCAGGTGTTCTGCTTCTAACTGAATTTCTGCAAGGTGCTAGCGAATGGATTCGGACTGCACAGTCCGAATTAGTACAAGATTATATTAGCGGGTTGGTTCACAGACAGTCTGTAGCAATTGATTTTGGTTGCTATGAATCCTCAGAATACAACGACCGTTTAGAAAGAGCGCGAGAAGGTGCTGGTAGTCGTTCGCTTACCTTGTTAGAAAATACTGGCTCTTTGTTGCAGAAC
>JANNFJ010000861.1:0-7742 GCA_031379725.1 Calothrix sp. OTE_75_metabat_31 | reverse complement strand
ATCACGGGTAAGGTCGCAATTGTTACCGCTGCCATTAGTAGCGACCAACTATTAGTAAATTGCTCTTGAAACTCGGCTAAAGCCAACTGTACGGTTCTTAACTCCGGTCTAGTGGTAAATACCAATGGCTTAAAAATATCATTCCACTCAGCAATAAAGGTAAACAGAAATAACGTCACTAAAGCCGGACGTGCCAAAGGTAACATCACCGCTGTGAGAATTTGCAGACGGTTCGCACCATCCAACTTAGCAGCCTCTTCCAACTCGATGGGAATACCTTGAAAAAACTGCCTTAATAGAAAAATTCCAAACCCATTCACCGCAGTGGGTAAAATTAATGCACCGTATGTGTTAATCAAATGTCCCCATTTCAACACCAAAAATATCGGAATTACCAGTAATTGAAAGGGAATTACCAGTGTAGCGAGTACAATCAGAAGTAGCGCTTGTCGTCCGCGAAATTTTAATCGTGCCAGAGCATAACCTGCGAAGGCAGAAGTTACAATTTGAAACGCCGTAACCGCTAAAGCTACCAATGTGGAATTCCAAAAAGCCAGGAGAAACTTGCCCCGTTGCCATGCGTCAGTATAATTAGCAAACGACCAACTTTGTGTAGCTGCGATTTGAGGAGTTGCACTGTTATGTGTAAATGAAGTCAGGAAAACAACAACTAGCGGTAGCAGCACGAAAGCCGCCAACAGTAATAGTACCCCCAGACTAATAATATCGGCATATTTGGGATTTAGGCTTGGTTTAGACATGATTTCACAACAGGCACGCTCATGTTCCTTACGGAAGATATACGCTAACGCTACCAGCAAAAGTTAATCTATAACATAGTGGCTTGTTAAGTTAAATTAAATCACAGCGTTACTCTTACATAGAGTGGCTACTTGCCATCGCCGAATAGTTATTAGCGATACTCTAATAGCTATACAGCGAAACGTCTTGTTCGTTTGTATCAAATAATCTCATCACCGGAGAGTAGTTAACAATGCAGCTTACGACCGAATTAGAAATTGATTTCAAGAGCGAAACTTACAAAGATGCTTACAGTCGTATCAATGCGATTGTGATTGAAGGTGAACAAGAAGCATATGAAAACTACATTCGACTTGCACAATTGCTGCCCGACAGCAAAGACGATTTAATTCGCTTATCGAAGATGGAAAGCCGTCACAAGAAGGGTTTTGAAGCTTGCGGACGCAATTTGCAAGTCATACCCGATCTCGAATTTGCCAAGGAATTTTTCTTGCAACTGCACCAAAACTTCCAAGTCGCAGCACAAGAGGGCAAAGTTGTAACTTGTTTGCTGATTCAATCTTTGATTATCGAATGTTTTGCGATCGCAGCGTACAACATCTATATTCCCGTTGCCGATGATTTCGCCCGTAAAATCACTGAAGGGGTTATCAAAGATGAATACAGTCACTTAAACTTTGGCGAAGTTTGGTTGCACGACCACTTTGAGGAGTCCAAAGCTGAACTCGAAGAAGCCAACCGCGTTAACCTACCTATCGTCTGGAAAATGCTCAACCAAGTCGAAGCTGATGCTAAAGTTTTGGCAATGGAAAAAGACGCTCTGGTTGAAGATTTCATGATTCAATACGGTGATGCATTGGGTAACATTGGTTTCACCACCCGTGACATTATGCGCCTGTCGGCTTACGGACTTCGTGCAGCATAAAAACTAGTTAGGGGGGAGTTAGGGATTAGCGATTAGGGGGTTAGAAGGGTGAAGGACATCTTGAAACCGATTAATTTCTCAATCATTAGTCCTTAGTTGCAGCCGCACGCAACAACCGCAAAAAGTGCATTACTCCCCCCACATTATGTCAATGTGGCGTGCAAATCCAATATTCCAATTACCACAAAAACCCTAGTATTAATTGGAAACTATAGGTTCAGCATACAAAACTTGTCATAATTTATAACCCTTAACTCTCACTTCCCATTTTTTACGCCTAATAAATAGTACATGTTTGGTCTAATCGGACACTTAACTAGTTTAGAACACGCAAAATCAGTAGCCCGTGAATTAGGCTACCCTGAATATGCCGACCAAGGTTTAGATTTTTGGTGCAGCGCTCCTCCCCAAATAGTTGATAGCATAACTGTTACCAGCGTCACAGGGCAAAAAATTGAAGGGCGATATGTCGAATCTTGTTTCTTACCAGAAATGCTAGCAACACGACGTATAAAAGCAGCCACTCGGAAAATTCTCAATGCGATGGCACATGCCCAAAAACATGGTATAAACATCACGGCTTTAGGTGGATTTTCTTCAATAATTTTTGAGAATTTCAACTTAGAGCAATTTCGGCAAGTCCGGAATACCGAACTCGAATTTGAGCGCTTCACCACGGGCAATACGCACACAGCTTACATCATTTGCCGACAGGTCGAACAAGCATCTCAACAGGTAGGGATTGACTTATCCCAAGCGACAGTTGCTGTATGCGGGGCAACAGGAGACATCGGTAGTGCAGTTTGTCGCTGGCTGGATGCAAAAACCGATGTCAAAGAACTTTTGCTAATTGCCCGTAATCAAGAGCGTTTGCAGGATTTACAAGCCGAACTGGGACGCGGTAAAATTATGGGCTTAGAACAAGCGTTACCTGAAGCTGATATTATAGTTTGGGTTGCAAGTATGCCCAAAGGCGTGGAAATCGACCCCACTGTCCTCAAAAAGCCGTGCCTGCTCATTGATGGTGGCTATCCCAAAAATTTAGCAACAAAAGTTCAGCATCCCGACGTACACGTATTAAACGGTGGAATCGTCGAACATTCATTGGACATCGAGTGGAAAATCATGAAAATAGTCAACATGGATGTTCCAGCCCGACAGATGTTTGCTTGTTTTGCTGAATCAATGCTTTTAGAATTTGAGAAGTTGTACACTAACTTTTCTTGGGGACGCAATCAGATTACCGTAGAAAAAATGAGCCAGATTGGTCAGGTTTCGCTAAAACACGGATTTAGACCACTGCTTGTTTCTTAATAGGAGGAGTGGAGTTAGGAGTTATGAGCTTTTAGTTCGCTGCTGTAGCTTACGTGAGTTTCTTCAAAAAACTCAAATAGCTGACAAAAGTGCCTTCACATCTCCTGACTCCTAATTTCCAACTCCTGACTTCTAATTTCCAACTCCTAACTCCCAACTCCCTATTCCCGACCTGAAGATGGCAACTACTGAGCGTAAACCGCTACTACTAGACTTTGAAAAACCCCTAGCAGAACTGGCAACACGAATTGAGCAAATTCGGCAGTTAGCAGAAGAAAATGGCGTAGATGTTTCAGGTCAAATTCGGCAACTTGAAACACGCGCTATGCAACTGCGTGAAGAAATTTTTGGTAGTTTATCACCGTCCCAACGATTACAAGTAGCTAGGCATCCGCGTCGTCCGAGTACTTTGGATTACATTCAGGCAATCAGTGATGAATGGATGGAGTTGCACGGCGATCGCACTGGTTCCGATGACCCTGCCCTAGTTGGTGGTGTCGGTCGTATTGGTGGGCAACCGGTAGTAATGTTAGGACAACAAAAAGGGCGCGATACTAAGGATAATATTGCACGTAACTTTGGCATGGCAGCCCCTGGAGGGTATCGGAAGGCGTTGCGGTTGATGGAACACGCCAATCGATTTTCGATGCCGATATTAACTTTTATTGATACTCCGGGTGCATTGCCGACAGTAGCGGCTGAACGTCAAGGACAAGGAGAAGCGATCGCATACAATTTGCGGGAAATGTTTTGTCTTGACGTGCCCATTATTTGCACAGTGATTGGGGAAGCAAGTTCGGGAGGCGCTTTGGGTATTGGTGTCGGCGACCGACTACTGATGTTTGAACATGCGGTTTATACGGTAATTAGCCCCGAAGGTTGTGCTGCTATTTTATGGAAAGATGCCAGCAAAGCCGAACATGCAGCCGTTGCCCTGAAAATTATTTCCCACGACCTCAAAAACTTGGGCATTATCGACCAAATCATGCCAGAACCAGTTGGTGGAGCGCATTCTGACCCACTCAAAGCGGCAACAACCCTTAAGCAAACAATACTCGATAATCTTGAAGAACTCAACCGGATCGCACCTGCGGAACGCCGACAATTGCGCTATGAAAAATTCCGCAAGATTGGCGTTTTTACCGAAACTGCTTATTGAAAAAACATAAAGTCAACTATTCAACATAACACCAGTGCTATAATTGCCTATGGTAAGTAAAGATTTGTTAAGAGTCTTATATGCCATAGGCATTTTGCATTTTTTTGATGCAAAGCTTTTAGCTGTCAGCTGCTGCCTCAAACAAATATTTCACCGCCGATATGGAGTGAGACCTTGACCTCCCACAAACACACCTTAAGTTATTTAGTCGTCAATTCAATTTTACTGATAGTTGATTGCATTTGCCCAGAAGGCTATCCCAAACCGCCGTAAGGACTTGGCTATGTGCAATGAATGCTATTTTATTGCCAAAACTTACACAGCCTTTGCGTTTAATTGATGGTTTGGATTAGAAAATTGTTTTTTTGAAATAGTTTCTATACTAGTAGCAAGAAATAGCACATGAGTGGAAATAATTGAGCCATTTACAGATTGATTTAATTTATTGAATAGCGATACATAAATTAAATTTCTGAGCATTTAATTAATACATTTGCACTCTCGAAAAGGAAAATAGAAAAAATTGATGCATAACCTATTTCTGTGTTCATGTAGCTTAATTGCCATTCCTCTATTCAATGGTAATACGTTTGGACTAAGCAAGCGGAGACGTGCATGATTATAAAGCAAAAACGACGCGCCTTAATTACTGGAGCTAGTAGCGGGATAGGTAAAGCTACGGCTTTAGCGTTTGCCTCATCGGGTATTGATGTAATACTTGTTAGCCGAACACTCGACAAGTTAGCAGTAGTAGTCGATGCAGCACAACAATTAGGAGTCGAAGCTACTGCATATGCAGTAGATTTGGGTAATGTTTCGTCCATTCAAACGCAAATGAGTGCTCTAGCGCAAGATATTGGCAATATTGGTGGTAGTATCGATATTCTCGTCAATAACGTTGGTATGGGCTATACTGCCAACTTGAGTGAGACATCTTTATCAGATTGGCAGCGAGTTATCGATTTGAATTTAACAGGCGTATTTCAATGCATCATGGGAATTCTACCCTCCATGCGTGCCAACGGGGCGGGTACAATTATCAATATTGTATCAATTGCAGGCAAACAAGCTTTTCCAAATTGGGGCGCATATTGCGTTAGTAAAGCCGGACTTATGGCACTTTCGCAAACCCTAGCGATTGAAGAGCGATCGCATGGCATTCGCGTCACGGCAATTTGTCCCGGTGCAGTCAATACCGGACTTTGGGATACCGAAACCGTTAATGCCGACTTTGACCGTTCAAACATGTTGACTCCAGAAATTGTCGCGGCTTCAATCCTTTATACTGTAATGCTACCAAAAGAAGCAGTTATAGACGAATTGACTTTGATGCCAAGCGCTGGTGTTCTTTAATTTGTCATTTGTTTTTTGTCAGTGGTCAGTTGTCATTTGTCAAAAAACCACTGACAACTGACCACTGACCACTGACTACTAACAACCGACCACTGACAACTGACCATTAAAAAAGACAGACATCATGACTATAGCTCGTTCTAACGGTTCCCAATCACCCCTAATTCCTGACTTAACTGAAGCGATCGCTACTAGACCTGACCGCAATACCCATGATGGTCGTGAACCCCAATTGCATCCTCCAAACGAAGAAAAAATGGAGCAAATGCAAGATGCTGTGCGGAATATCTTGCTTGGTGTTGGTGAAGACCCCGAACGAGAAGGACTCCTCAAAACACCAAAGCGTGTTGCCGAATCAATGCGATTCCTCACAAGCGGTTACTCCCAATCTCTCGAAGACCTCGTAAATAATGCCATTTTTGACGAAGGGCACAACGAGATGGTCTTAGTTCGGGATATCAACTTTTTTAGCTTGTGTGAACACCACATGCTGCCATTTATGGGCAAAGCGCATGTTGCTTATATCCCCAATCAAAAAGTCGTTGGACTTAGTAAACTTGCCCGCATCGTTGAAATGTACTCCCGTCGCTTGCAAGTCCAAGAACGTCTTACCCGTCAAATTGCCGAAGCGGTTCAAACAGTTTTAGAACCTCAAGGTGTTGCCGTTGTGATGGAAGGTGTCCATATGTGCATGGCTATGCGCGGGGTACAAAAAGCCGGTTCCTGGACTGTTACTAGCGCCATGCTGGGCGTTTTCCAAGATGATCAAAAAACCCGCGAAGAATTCTTCAATTTAATCCGTCACCAAACTTCATTTTTCTAGGGTGTAGGATGCGGAGTGTGGGGTGTAGGGAGATGCAGGGGTAGGGGGATAGAGATAGTTAACTTTTGAAAACATTTTTCCCCTTTCCCTTCTCCTTCTCTTCCCTACACCCCAGTCCCTAATTTCTCAAATAACTTGGCAACTTTATCTAAATCTTTATCTCCTGGTGAGCGTTCGACACCGCTTGATAAATCAATACCATTTGGTTGAATTTGACTGAGTGCTTTTGTGATATTATCAACTGTTAACCCTCCTGCTAGAAACCAGGGGCGAAGGGGCTGAAATTGTTCGAGTAAATTCCAATCTAAGGTGTTACCAGTGCCGCCTAATTGTTGGGAATGATATGCATCAAGTAGAAAAGTGTCAATATAATCGGCATAAATATTTACATTATCAATATCATCAACACCACGTATTCTTAAGGCTTTGATAATTTCAATGTTGGGTAGAATTTGCCGTAACTGCTGGCAAAATTCTGGTAATTCGTCTCCATGTAATTGAACGCCCGTTAATCCTGCATCACTTACTGTATTAGCAATTTCCGAAATAGTGGTATTAGCAAAAACTCCTATTTTATCAGTTTTTGCGGGGAGAAGCTCAACTATTTTTTGAATCTGTTCAGCAGTAACAAAGCGAGGTGAGGCAGGAACGCAAATAAATCCTAATGCCGTTGCACCGAATTGTGCGATCGCTTTGCCTTGTTGAGGACTACGAATTCCGCAAATCTTGATTCGCATGAGATATGTAATATATTTTTAATCGAATTGGTAGTAATTATAAGTTATTTGAAATAATCGCAGCTAGAGGCTATAAAATTCTATAATCTTTTTGGCTCGAATAATTCAACATTCCGGAGATACAATCTTGATTTCATCATATTTATTAGCTGTTGCTGCCAATGTTCCTGCAACACCTGCTTGGACTCCAACCACAGCGATTATCATCAGCGTCAGTTCGCTGATTGTACTTTTGCTAACCTTCAGAATCAGCAAACCAATGGTTGGCCCCAAAATGCCCATCCTCCCCATCAGTATTCCTGCATTTGTCGGTGCGATGTGTTTTGGACATCTCATTGGTATTGGTATTGTTTTAGGACTAACTAATATCGGTACTTTATAAGGGTTTGGGGTGTAGGGTGGGGTCGGATGTCGGGACTGTAGGGTGGGGTCGGATGTTGGGAGTGTGGAGTGGGGTCGGATGTCGGGAGTATGGGGTGGGGTCGGATGTCGGCAGTGTGGGGTGGGGTCGGGCGGGTTTCTGAGGATTTTTCGTGGGATGATTGATTGGTTGGTAAACCCGCCCTTACAGGTTCTGGGTCTACTTCTCCCTATCTCCCTATCTCCCTATCTCCCTATCTCCCTATCTCCCTATCTCCCTATCTCCCTATCTCCCTATCTCCCTATCTC
>JANNFJ010000835.1:0-7095 GCA_031379725.1 Calothrix sp. OTE_75_metabat_31 | reverse complement strand
CCCCACCTCCCCACTTCCCCACCTAACTAATTATGAAACTAGTTACTGAAGTTGCGATCGCGCAGAAAATCTCGAAGATGAATCAACGGGTACGCTGGCAAGACCCGATGATTATAGAAAAGGGAATTGACCAAACTCGATTGGTGCTTGACGATGGAGGTAACGAGGACACAGAATTTTCGTTTCTTGTTGCTGGCGATAGCGGTTCGGGGTCGCATCAGGGACACAACCCGCAACGTCAAGTAGCCGAACTGATGCTTCCCCATCATGATGAATGTCGCTTTATGCTCCATACTGGGGACGTAGTTTACCTGGTTGGGTCAAGCGAGTACTATTATCAAAACTTTATCAAACCTTACCAGGAATACCTTGTCGGAGGTGAACATCCCCAACGCATCCCTTACGACGAAATGACATTCAAATTTCCCATCCTCCCCGTTTTGGGAAATCATGACTATTACGACTTGCCATTGATTTGGAGTATAGTATCTTTAGGTACTCTGCCAATTCGGCGATTGCTGCAATCAAAGCTTGACCTTGATGTTGGTTGGCATGGTTCAAGGGTGGGTGATGCTTACGCAAGGGCATTTATTGATTATCTCAAAGCTTTTACAGACCCAGAACAATTAAAACATCACCTCGATACTCATTACAATGCGAAGACTGACAGCGGTTACTGTTTGCGCTACAAACCCAGTAATTTTACTCGTCTTCCCAATCGTTACTATACCTTCCGCTACGGCAATATAGACTTTTTTGCCCTCGATTCCAATACCTTCAACGACCCGTTACCAATACCTAAAACCCGTGAAGGAGATGCATATCGTCAGCAAATAGACCAACGTCGGCAAGCATCAGAGCAACGAAAGCAAGAAATCTTAGCAGAAATTGCCGCTCTTAACCCGAATAATCCCAAAGAAGCCGACCAACTCGACGATTTACAGGGGCAAATTACGCAGATAGAAGAAATCATCGTCGATATTGAAAAGGAACTTGCACCAAAACAAGAAGGTACGACTGATACCGAACAACTCGAATGGCTGAAGGAAAAGTTAATCGAGTCTTGGCATAATTCCCAAGTGCGAGGAAGAGTAATTTATTTACACCATCCCCCCTACGTAACTGAGGCAACGAAATGGCGGCAGGGACAGACTTTAGCAGTTCGCCGTCGATTACGCGAAGTATTTGATGCTGCCGATAAATCAGTAAATGCCCTTAGAAAAGGTCGTCCGTTGGTAGATTTGGTGTTTACAGGTCACGCACATTGTTTAGAATACTTGCAAACCCAAGATACAGGACATGCGGATTCGTATATTAACTGGATTATTTGTGGTGGTAGTGGGTTTAGCTTGCGTCGTCAGCGTCTTGAAGGTGCAGATTTAACGGAGATACTCGCAGATAATCAAGAGCGTTTAGTGGCAAATTCGCGTTTATTCATTGGCCGTAGCGGTCAAGGTTCGCAAAAGCGAAGACCTTATTCGAGTTTGCGAGTTGATGTTACAGGCGGAGAAATACCAAAGTTTATTGTTCGTCCTTTTATTGCCGAATGGTATGAGCGAGAATGGCATTATCCACAAATTGAACCATTAGTAATTGGTGGTTGATTTTTAGGTCATATTTGGAAGAGGTTTGCGGTTTTGTCAGGTTTGCAATTTTGTCATTCTGACCGAAGGGAATAATCTCAGGTTATAAGCGTAGTCTAAAGATGCTTCGTTCCACCCTGCGGGAAGCAAGCTACAGCATGACAATTTGCAGTTCTGTCAGGTTTGCGATTTTGACAGGTTTGCGGTTCTGTCAGGTTTGCGGTTTTGTCAGGTTTGCGGTTTTGTCAGGTTTGCGGTTTTGTCATTCTGACCGAAGGGAAGAATCTCAGGTTATAAGCGTAGTCTAAAGATGCTTCGTTCCACCCTGCGGGAAGCAAGCTACAGCATGACAATTTGCGGTTTTGTCAGGTTTGCGGTTTTGTCATTCTGACCGAAGCGCAAACGTTCCTTAATAATAACAAAAACGATGACTAGGATAAACCCCAACCATCGTAATGAACTCGAACTATGAGCAATAAAATTAACGCCAATAGGCTAAATCGCACCTGTACCTTTACCGCGCTTGTCACCTTCCATTGTTAAGTTCCCTTCTTCATCTCCGGCGTTGATTTCTTGAAGTTCTTGAATACGTGCTTGCTTATCTGCTTCTGCTTGTGCTTTTGCATCACCGGGCACTTCGTAATACATTTCTGGTTCAACTGCGTAGTTATTAATTAAACCTTCGTTATCGACAGTATAACCATCGGTAGTGCGAATACTGTCTGGATGAGTTTGGTCATCAGTGGGGGCGCTAGCTTCTCTTTCTTCAGTAGGTAATGTTTTATAAAATTCGCCTTCACGCTCTTTTCGAGCAGCCGTTTCGGCTGGCACAATTCCTCTATCGTATGTATCGCGTTCCGCACGTTCGGATGTATCTGCGGCTCTATTAGCTCCTTGATTTTCCATGATTTTTATCCTTATTGAAATGAGTTATGTTTTTTTTGCTACAAATATAGATTAGTTTTTTGTGAGGATTCATTCCACTATCTTTAGAGGTGATGTTAGTTACAAACAGCGATATTTATATAAGCCTAAAGGTATATTTTAAATACTTATAATAAAAAATATCCCCAACTTCGAGAAAGTCGGGGAAGAGGACTAGAATCCAGGTTTTTTCAAGAAACCCGGATTCTTTCAACCACTCACAAATTTTTACATGAACCACTATATCTACAGGCTATTGATTTCTTTCTTAATAGCCTCAGCCGCTTCCGAAATCGAGTTTTGTCCAAGAATTTGCTGTTTAAAGCTCTTAATTTCCGACATCATTTCTTGACGAGTCGAAGCTTTGAGCATGTAGCGAGAGACAAACCAAGTTACATAGCCAATTCCAACTAGTTCAAATATTGTGGTAACGAGTGGAATATCATCAAGGGCATCAAGAATTGCTAGCACAATTCTTACAGAAAGAATTGCTGCTATGAGTAAGGCAACGCTGGTAATTTGGGCTTTGTATTCGTTAAAAAAGCGACCAACGTATTCGGGTAGTTGCCCTAAAAATTGGCTAAATTTCTCAGTATATTCCTGCAATTCGTTCTTTACAGCTACATTTGAAGTTGCAGGTGGCAACATTGGTAGGTCATCGGTTGCAGAACTTTCGAGAAATGCAGCTCCATTGGATGAAGGTGCTTCATATTGAGATTGTTGTGTGCTTTCCATGTTTTCCTATGTTTGAATTACAAATTGTTTATATCAAAGACGGGAGTAGTGAGTAGGAGTAAAGAGAATAAAAGGCTATATAAAGTTATATTTTAACTCCTAACTCCTAACTCCTAACTCTTAATTTACTACTTCTTAACGATAGCTTTGTTCGTTACGCTTGTTACCCCTTTGATTTCTTTAGATAGAGGTTCGATTTTTTGAAGTTGGTCTTGGTTTGTAACTGTCCCAGAGACTGTGATTGCACCACCATCTGCACCTACAACAGTTAGATTACCGTTGGGGATATTTGCCTCTAGTTTAGAACGAACTTGGCTAGCAAGGTCACCTGCAGGTCGGTTTGCGCTGCTGCCATCGTTAGTGGCATTGTTACGTTGTTCGCGGGCACGAATATCGGCATTTAGTTGATTGCGACGAACATCACTTTGAGCGTCGTCCTTAGCAGCTGCGGTTGCTCCTGCACTAGGGGCTTCGGTCTGAGTGACGGGTTGTGTAGCGTCGCCAGGTGCGTCTGCGCTAGTTTTAGCTGCTTCTTGACAGGCAGTAGTACTAAGAATTAGGACAGTACTAATTAATGCGAGGGTTAATTTTTTCATTTTAGTTTTTACTGGTTGTTTAGATGTTTGTAGTAAGCGCTTTAAATTCTCTTCATGCTTACTACGTTTTTATTGTCTATATTTCGTCACGACGGTCAATGATAACAACAGACGCTTCGCTATCTACATCTGTGGAGTAACTAGTGCGCGAAGTATCCATTACAGGGGTTTCACGACGACGATGACTGCTGATGTCGGTCGCATCAAAGGTATCAAAGTCTTGAATACCATAACGTTTGAGGATTGTTTGTATCCGACGGATTTCGTCATCAGTGCCATCGACTATGACAATATAATCGCCACGGTTTAAGCGATCGCTATATGCTCGTGCTTGGTTTTCAGGTATTCCCAAACCAACCAATCCGCCAGTTATAGTACCCGCAGCAGCACCGATACCAGCACCTGTGGCTGCAGTTGCTAATGCAGTTGCCGCTGCACCACCCAAAAGCACGGGGCCGACTCCAGGAATTGCTAAAGCACCTAAACCAACCAGCAAACCACCTAAACCACCTAAAGCCGCACCTGTTGCCGCACCAGCTTTTGCACCGTCATCGGCTTTATTTCCTTGCATTGTCCCTGGTACGTTTGCATTCAGGTTATTACCTGCGTCTTTACCAATGATAGAAACATCATCGCTGTCAAAGCCGGAATTCCGTAACTCATTGACAGCTGCTTCCGCATCACGGCGGTGTTCAAATACACCTATTGCGCGTCTGCGGTGTGTTGAATTAATTGGAGTTGTGACTACGGGGTTAACTACAGGAGCAACACCAACACCTCTTGGTGCTGCACCAATTTCGTAATCGAGGTTTGAATCATTTGCTTGGTTATAAATTGCAAAATCTTCGATGCCGTGACGACGCATAATTGCCTCAGCACCGCTGATTTCGGCATCGCTTCCGTCTACTATTACCAAATAGTGTCCGCGTTCGACTCGTGCATTATATGAGCGTGCTTCTTCTTCGGGGATTCCTAAACCAACCAATCCGCCGAGCAAACTACCAGCAGCAGCACCAATACCTGCACCCGCTAAAGTTGTTGCGATCGCAGTCGCTGTTGCACCTGCTAACATAATTGGTCCGACACCGGGTATTGCTAAGGTTCCTAAACCCACTAGCAATCCGGTCAATCCACCCAAAGTACCACCAGAAACTGCTCCTAGCGATGCACCTTCATCCGCTTTGTTTCCGACTTTCTCGTGAACTTCGGCACCTGCGATATTATCACCATCATTATCTTGGGCAATTACCGATACTCGATCCATAGCGAAGCCGGAATTTCTCAACTCATGCAGTGCATCTTCGGCCTCTCGACGATGTGAAAAGATTCCAACTGCACGCTTGCGTATACCTACTACCATATTTCCGTCCCCACTTCAAATAACTTGTACAACTTGATTTATTTCAATAAACTTAATTTAGCCATAGTCTAATTTCTTCGTCATCAATCGTGTGTTAGATATTTAGTCTCTATCTATAGAGATATAAAGCCAGTTCAAATATCATCTTTTTGTTAAAACCTTTACTTGTTCTTGACCCAAAATTAATTCAGCCAATCTCATCATCGGTATTGTGGGTGCGTTGGGACTTTCGTCTAACGCACCCTACGTATGTTAAAAAATCAAATAGTATGGCTATATTGTTTAGTTGTGTAAATATTCTGAAAAAGAAGTTATAGACAATAAAATCTAACTTTTGGTACGAGTATTTACTCCTTTAGGAAAGTATCAATCAAGGTAGCTACTAGCTAAGTTAGATGAGAATGCTAATCGATATAAATGGATAGTATTATGCTGAAATTATTGAATTAGCAGGAAAAAGCCTTAAAATTGACTCGTTTTAGTTTAGAACATACTTTTGCACATTTGTTAGTGATTTATGAAAAAATAAGGGCTGGCAGAAATGCTGTCAAAAGACATAGTTTGCTGAAAATTTTATGTGTATATTCAGGGACTTTAGCTGATAAATTATTGGATTACTGTAGCCACACTGACAGCTTAATTGATAAATAAAGAGGAAAATTACATGGATTTTATGACAGTGAATCATTTACAATCCTATGCCGAATATATAGGAATTTTACCTTGGTTAGCACAGCTAACACAAGAAACCTTGACACCCGAACAAGCATCTGTAATGTTTTCGGGACCGAAATTCCTAGTAGCACTGTTTGCGGGTTTAATAATGGCAGTTGCATTTCAACTACTATTAACTAACTTTTCGGTAGCAGTAGGAATTTCTGCAGTTGGAGGAAGTAGCGATAGTGATGATGATAGTAACGATACCATTGGCAATCAAATTCGCTCAGTCGAAGCGAAAGTCGGAATTTGGGGAATAATTACTGTCAGTTTGGCATTATTTGCTGCTTGTTTTCTAGCAGTCAAGCTCAGTTTAATTGATGATGCCGGACTCGGTGCAACGATTGGTGTTGTCATTTGGTCAGCATTTTTTGCCCTTATAATTTGGCTGGGTTCTTCTGCGGTTGGTTCGTTAATTGGTTCGATTGTTAGTACTGCCAACTCTGGTTTGAAGGGGTTGATGGGTACTGCAACCACTGCGATGGGAGCAAACGCTGCCAAGCAGCAAATGGTTTCAACTGCGGAAGATATTGCTGCTGCGGTTCGACGTGAATTTACTTCGGGTTTTGATGCTGATAGTATCAAAAATACTCTCCAAAGTTCATTAAGTTCGATACAATTACCGCAACTAAATCTCGAAGAAATTCGCGGTCAATTCGACAAGCTTTTAAAAGATGTTGATTTTGAGTCGATTGGTGACAGTGACTTATTAAAGAATGTCAACCGGGAAACATTGGTTAATTTAATTAGCAGTCGCAGTGACTTTTCCAAAGGTGACATTAACCGGATTGCTGACCAATTAGAAGCAGCTTGGAAACAAGCATCTACTAGTCAAAATCCCACCGAACAAGTGATTAATTTGCTCAAATCGGCAAGTCCTGATGATTTGCAACCCGAAAAAATCGGCGAACGTTTGCAACAGTTGGTTGCTGTAGGGAATGGAAATGGTAAAAATGGTGGTTTCGCAAATCGAGCAATACAATCGGGTTTAGGTTTAGCTGCTAGTGCTGTCCTTAACCGAGTTGATTTTTCCAAGGTTGATGTCGATAAAATTACGGCAGTAATTAAGGAACGAGTCAAAGATGTAGATGTTGAAAAAATCTCCGAACAGTTACAACAATTAAGCGGTAAAGCAACAGAAAAAATTGCTCAAACCGTATCTGTTGCTGCTCCTGACAAT
>JANNFJ010000818.1:0-4964 GCA_031379725.1 Calothrix sp. OTE_75_metabat_31 | reverse complement strand
CGCATTACCATGAATTGAATGAATTGGCAAGTATTTTACCGAATGTTGCGAATTTCCAAGTCACGGTGAAGGAAATGCCCGACCAAATTATCTTTTTGCACCAAGTTCAACCGGGTGGGGCGCAAAAGTCTTATGGTATTGAAGCGGGTAGGTTGGCAGGTTTGCCAGCGGTTGTGATTAAACGGGCCAAGCAGGTGATGGGGCAAATTGAACAGCATAGTAAAATTGCAATGGGGCTGCAAAATTTGGAGTGATGCTGTATATTAACTACTTATTTGTCTGTTATGGCAGTTCAAAACCTTTGTGAGGTACGTATGTAGGGGCGCAAGGCCTTGCGCCCCTACAAGAGTGTAAAATGACTGTACCTCATAAGGGTTGAGAAACGCTATAACAAATTCATTGACATAGTTAAGTGCCACTATACCTAATATGAATCATTTGTAAGAAGTCGAAGACGAACTGTTGTTTTAAGGGAGAGGTTTTAAGAATGAAGCACGAAATCCTTACCTTAATAGGCAAAAACTGTATTACACCGGGCGATGGTCAGAAGATGTATGATTTGGTTTATCCAGAATTATTAGCAGAGCATTACTGCGAGCTAGACTTTGCAGGAGTGGAAATATTTGCTTCCCCCTTCTTCAATTTTGCAATCGGACAATTACTCCGGGATATTGAGCCAGAAAAGCTAAATCGTCTGCTCAAGTTTTCTAATCTTAATGCGGTTGGTAAGCAGATACTTAAGTTAGTGATTGAAAACTCAAAGCGCTATTATTCCGACCCTGATTTTCGCAGTCGGGTAGATCGAGTTATCAGCAAACAAGCAAATATATAGTAATGACTGTTAATTATACAGTTCAGGCTGAGGTTGTTGATATCCGGTCTGATACGACAATTACAAAGCCATCAAACAGGGGATGATGTAAGAATTATTGACCGGGAAAACTTGTCTTAAAGACAGTATAAATAAATGCTATGGCTAAAAAGTATAAAATATATCTAGATGTTTGTTGCTTAAATCGTCCATTTGATGACCAAACACAGCCGCGTATTTACTTAGAAACCCAATCAGTAATGACGATTATTAATCAATGTCAATCAGGAAATTGGAAGATGATTAATAGCAGTGCTTTAATTGCTGAGTTAAATCAAACACCTGATATAGAAAGACTGCAAAACGTCAAAAAACTACTATTAATTGCTAAGATTAAAGTTATTACTGGGTTATGGATTCAGGAGCGAGCCGCTGAACTCCAAATAATGGGATTCTCAAGTTATGACGCTACCCACATCGCTAGCGCCGAAAGGAGTCAAGCTGATATATTCCTTACGACAGATGACAGACTTATCAAAAAAGCTCAAAAAAATTCTCAATCGATTACCGTAAATATTAATAATCCCATGCAATGGTTGGCACAAGTTACACAAATAGAAGAAAACAACGATGACTAGAACACAACAAGAAATTATTCGGCAAGGTTACAAAGCCTTGATAGATTCATTGGGAATTGCTGATGCAATTAAATTTATTCAGTATTATAGCCCTGGAACAGGTGATTACACCAAGGAGCGTCATCAATGGCTCGATGAAAAATCTTTGGATGATGTATTTACAGAAATAAAACAATTGCAGGAAGACGACACTAATCAATACGAAGAAATTATTGAGTAACAGACACACTTACTAACTTCGACCTTTCAAACCCAGCCGATATATTTATTGCACGGGAAAAATTATAATGATTGACTTAGAGACACTTGAAAAGTTACAAAGTGCATCCGTAGAAGAACGTATCTATATAATTGAAGCCATCCTACAATCCCTAAAGAACGATTTAGGAATTAATCCCAAACTTAGCCCCTCGATTAAACCCTTCAAAGTCCGTCAATTTAGCTTAGGGGAAATTAACATTGACCGAGAAGAACTTTATGCCGAACGAAATGTATGGCACCCCTCAACGTAAGTAACAGATAGATTTCTCTAATGCCTACTCATCCCGCCCTACCATAGAAGGGTAGGGCTAATAGCACAAAGCCTGGGCTACCGCAGGCTGAGTCCCAAGTGGACACGCACTCGCGTTCGTTCAGATTAGCCCCAGGCTTACAGCCTGGGGCGGTCTTATGGATCGTCGAGAGGTCTCACCCTCTCCAAAGCTAGCGGTATCCTCCAAGAAGTCGGGTATCTAACCCTCACCACTTGTCATAATTAATGAAACGCACCACTACCACTAGTAAGCAAATAGCTAATATATTTTGCCTATATGAACAACCCAGTAGAACTCCCTAGCGGTAAAATTTTGAATATAGCTCGTTTTGTTGCACTAATTCCAAATGCTGATACCTGCAACATTAGCTATGACCTTATCTTAGAGGGTTATTCTAGCCCAATTTATTTAGAAGCATTAGACGCTAATGCGTTGAAACAAATTTTGCAATTAGAGAAAGATAAAAAAAATGCCAACACATACTTAGATTGGGATAAAGACGAACAGTTACGGAAAAATCAAAAAGCGATCGCTCTTTTAGCTAAACGTATAGAACGTCATCAAAACATGTCTGAAGAAGAATCAAAAGAAAGAGAAGAATTATTTGAGGAATTCAAGCAAAGAATTGATTCAGAAAGATTGCCAGGACAAAAGTTGTATTCGTAAACATGATAGTTTTTATCGATTCTGGAGTATTAGGAATCCTTGCCAATCCTAATAAAGTAGGTGAAATAAGCGATTGCGAACAATGGCTATATAGGCTACTATCTCAGGGCGTTTATATTTGTTCTTCTGACTTGTGCGATTATGAAGTTAGGAGAAACTTGATTTTAGAAACTAATAAAAAGCCTCATCTTAATAGTATTAACAACTTAGACGAATTGAGAGAATTAATAACTTTTTTACCTGTTTCAGCCTCATTGTTAACACAAGCTGCTTCATTGTGGGCTAAAGCTCGTGTTCAAGGAATGCCGACGGCTGATGATAAAAACCTTGATGTTGACATTATAATCTGTACCCAATGGCAGATGCTTAAAGAAGAATTTCCCAGCCGCTACATTGTTATGGCTACAACTAACGTCAAACATCTAAGTCGTTTTGCTGTAGCCTTGTCATGGAGAGATATTAAGTTATAAGAAAATTTCCAATACAATAGGACTTACAGTTAATAGTTTAAATTTACTGCACCAACTCGCTGTTATCGTTAATAGCACAATTGGCGATCGCGGATAGGAGAATTAGCGATCGCAATTAGTACAAACTTTTGCATCACCCACAATTTTCCAATCTAAAATCTAAAATCTAAAAAGCTTTCTCCACCAAGAATTACGCTTTTTCATCTTGGTACAACAATTTTCATAATTTTGGGTAACAGTTTGGGTGTGAGGGTGATTTTCGCCGAGAACTTGTAAACAAAGTTCTAAAGCTTGGATATATAAAGGTTCGGCTTCGCTATAACGTCCTTGGGATTCGTAAAGTAATGCCAAGTTGTTGATGCTAGTAGCGACATCGGGATGCTCGGAACCTAGCAAGCGTTTATAAAGTTCTAAAGCTTGGATATATAAAGGTTCAGCTTCGCTATAACGTCCTTGGGATTCGTAAAGTAATGCCAAGTTGTTGATGCTTAGTGCGACATTGGGATGCTCAGAACCTAGCAAGCGTTGATAAAGTTCTAAAGCTTGGATACACAAAGGTTCAGCTTCGCTGTACTGTCCTTGGGAGTAGTAAAGTTCAGCCAAGTCGTTGATGTTTTGTGCAACATCGGGATGCTCAGAACCTAGCAAGCGTTTCCTTAGTTCTAAAGCTTGAAGATACAAAAGTTCGGCTTCACTATACCGTCCTTGGTAACAGTAAAGTCCAGCCAAGTTGTTGATGCTTAGTGCGACATTGGGATGTTCGGAACCTAGCAAGCATTTATAAAGTTCCAAAGCTCGGAAATACAAAGGTTCGGCTTCGCTGTAACGTTCCTGGGATTCGTAAAGCGCAGCCAAGTTGTTGATGCTAGTAGCGACATCGGGATGCTCAAAACCTAGCAAGCGTTTCCTTAGTTCTAAAGCTTGAAGAAACAAAGGTTCGGCTTCGCTGTACCGTCCTTGGGAACGGTAAAGAAATCCCAAGTTGTTGATGCTGGTAGCAACATCGGGATGCTCGGAACCTAGCAAGCGTTTCCTTAGTTCTAAAGCTTGGAGATACAAAGGTTCAGCTTTGCTGTGCAGTCCTTGGTAACAATAAAGTCCAGCCAAGCTGCTAAGGCTAGTAGCGACATCGGGATGTTCCAAACCTAGCAAGCGTTTCCTTAGTTCTAAAGCTTGAAGAAACAAAGGTTCGGCTTCGCTGTACCGTCCTTGGGATTCGTAAAGTTTAGCCAAGTTATTGATTCTTAGTGCGACATTGGGATGCTCAGAACCTAGCAAGCGTTTCCTTAGTTCTAAAGCTTGAATAAGCAAAGGCTCGGCTTCGCTGTACCGTCCTTGGTAACAGTAAAGTCCAGCCAAATTGTTGATGTTTTGTGTGACATCGGGATGCTCCAAACCTAGCAAGCGTTTATAAAGTTCTAAAGCTTGAATAAGCAAAGGCTCGGCTTCGCTGTACCGTCCTTGGGAAATGTAAAGAAATCCCAAGTTGTTGATGCTGGTAGCAACATCGGGATGTTCCAAACCTAGCAAGCGTTTATAAAGTTCTAAAGCTTGGATAAACAAAGCTTCGGCTTCGCTGTACCGTCCTTGGGAATGGTAAAGTAATGCCAAGCTGTTAATGCTAGTAGCAACATTGGGATGCTCCAAACCTAGCAAGCGTTTATAAAGTTCTAAAGTTTCGAGAAACAAAGGTTCAGCTTCGCTGTACCGTCCTTGGGAACTGTAAAGTGCAGCCAAGCTGTTGATGCTAGTAGCGACATCGGGATGCTCCAAACCTAGCAAGCGTTTATAAAGTTCTAAAGTTTCGAGAAACAAAGGTTCAGCTTCGCTGTACCGTCCTTGGGAT
>JANNFJ010000817.1:0-4703 GCA_031379725.1 Calothrix sp. OTE_75_metabat_31 | reverse complement strand
CAGATATAGCACCTTCGCGGTATAAAGTTTCGTACCGCTGCGAATCAACTTCAGCATTACGCTGTTCGGCTTGGGTTCTTGCGACTGTCGCACCTAAACTATCGGTTTGTCCGCGCAATTCGGCTATTAACCTGTTGATTGTCGCTTGTTGAACAATTTGTTCGCCCTTCAACTGCGCTTGTAAACGGTTAATAGATGCCTGTTGGCCCTCGCTTTCACCTTGTAATTGCGCTTGGAGGCGCTGTATCACAGCATTTTGGGCTTGTAGATTCCTTGGGGAACTCGCTTTGACATTGCCCAAATTAGCACGGGATTCTAAAAGCTTGGCTTTGGCCTCCTCTACTCCAGCTTGGCTAGTTTTAAAGCTATCCAAAACAGCAATCATTTGGTCTTGTCTTACCCGTTCTCCTTCTTTAACCAAAAGTTGCTCCACCTTTGCGGATGCTTGGAGTCCGGATGCTGCTGATATCCTGATGACTTCACCACGCGGTTCTAAACGTCCTAAAGCATTAACACTGTTAGCAACTGGCTTGGTAATTGGTGCGGGTTTTTCTAGTGACGTGATTTGCTGCCATTTTGCGACAGTAAGTACTCCTGCGGTGATGAGTAATGGTACTACAACAGCAAGACCCCAGGAAAATTCCTTTCGTTCAGGTCGTTCAGTTGTCCCTGTCTCTTCTGTCAACCTTGACATGATATATGGCTCGTTGATTTGAGTTTGCAAATAGAAATAAAAAGCGAATAAACGGTTTTGCACAAATAGCGAAAGCTTTCTCAAAGTCACAAAATGGAATTTAGCTTGAGTATAATTAATCAAACTTAAATACCAAAAGTGTTTAAAGTTGCTTGCTAATTGCTGGCTAAACTTAAACGTTTAGTCTATAATTCAAAATCAAAATTTAGGTTTTAAGCGATACAAACTAATTATGGTAGGCTTCCTGACAAATTAATTGACAAAGGCAAAAATAATATTACTCCTCTATTTTTACCAGTAAATTTAATTTGTAGAGGTTTAGTAATAACGTTTAGGAGGCGATAATTAATTAAATGTTTCTATCAAATACATTCTTTTATCTGTGCTTAATTGCTTAAGAGCATAAATTTATAACTTTTTTTAGGTAGATTTATCAAGAATGTAATAAATAATTGACACATGTAATTCTTAAATACTATATGGCATTAATATTTGTTAGATAAACACTTTCATTAATAATAATGGTGCATTCATAAGTAGTTTGCTCGTGATTAACTTTCTTTAAAATTAAGCTGTAGGGGGTTATGTACCGAGAATTAAAAAATCATGCTTTTGTACGCTCCCCTCTAATTCAAACCTAATTAGGTAAATCAAATAAAACCGTAGTCATGTAATTTTCTGCCCATGCAGAACCAAAGGCTTTTTCAAGGACGCGACGGGTTTTGTCGTTTTGCTGCTGTTTGGTGCAGTAATTGCGCTGCCCTGCTTCGATTTCGGCTGCTTGCTGTTCGCTGACTTTTGATGATGCTCGTGCATTTTGGCAATGTATCGTCAAAAAATCCTTAGCCCGCGATAGAAACATCGTTTCTTCTTCGGGAGAAGCCGGACGAATAAATAAACAAAATTCTGAAAAAATATTACCCCATTCTGGAAGTTCGCGCTTTTGCGAAAAAGTCAAGGGTGTAAGAGAGGATAGTCCCGAATTATAAGCCGATGGTAATGTACGTCCTAAACTGACCGGGGAAAGGTCTACGATCGCTGCACTAATTTGCCCTCGACCCCCGACTAAATCGCACCCAAACATCGGCAAATCGTATTGGGGATGCGGAAACATAACACAATGCAATATATCAAGCATGTTCCCCACTCGTGCTAATTCGAGGTGCAGCTTTCGGAATTGAGGTGTTTGGTAGCAGCGATTTTCGATTACCAATTTCTCGCCTTCGAGCTTACCTTCAACGTATCCTAACTCTTGGGGCAAATTGTAAGGTGCTAATTCGAGATGCTCGTGCCAAACAGCTTCGATACAATCAGCTAATTGGCAAATCAGTGGATGTTGTTGCGATCGCAGTGAGGATGTAGAAGAGAGTGACATATCTTAAATGAGGGGATGTTACATAGTTGAAGCCTGGTTTGTTTCATAAATGAAACAAGCCATTAGTTATATATGTCAGTTTACAGCCGATACTCACCCAAGGGGAAAAGGCAAAAAACAACGTAAATTTATAAGACAGTTAAAAGCTTGCCTGTGCGTTTCCCGACTCCCCACTCCCTACGACTTCGAGTTCACCATGCTTAATGCTCCAACAATTGTCGGCGATCGCCAGCAAATCTCCCGCGTCGTGGGTAACAACTAATAGCGTCCAATGTTGTTTCAACTTCGCCAATAAGTTAACTAACTGCCGACGCATTGACCAATCTAACCCGGCTGTGGGTTCATCCAGCAATAATACATGTGGCTGACGAATCAACTGTACCGCTAATGCTAAACGTCTTTGCTGACCACCACTTAAAGCATGTGGTGCCACCGACAGCGATAAATGCTCTAATCCCACTTCGCTAAGTGCTTCTTTAACTCGTTCCAGACCAATTTCGGGATGTCCTAAACGCAATTCTTCTAAAATTGTCCCCCCGCAAAAATGCCTTTCTGGAAATTGAAAAACTAATCCAGCAAGTTGCTGGATTTGCTCGGCAATAAGCTCCTGTTCGCGCCAAAACATTGAGCCAGAGGTGGGTTCGGCAAGTCCCGACAAAATTTCGAGCAACGTACTTTTACCAGAACCACTCGGACCAACAATTAAACCTAGCTGTTGAGGTGCTAAGTCCAGATTGATAGATTTGAGGATTGCAGACGCGGAAGCTGTAGGGTGATAGCTTAGGTTTCTCAGATGGAGCATTTGTTATGAGTTAGTAGTTAGTAGTCAGTGGTTAGTGGTCAGTAGTCAATGGTTAGTGGTTAGTAGTTAGTGGTCAGTGGTTAGTGGTCAACCGACAAATCCCTATACTTTGTATTGTGGCAAACGTAAGATAGTAACTATGAAAACAAAAACGATGGGAACTCGGAAAAACTAGCGCAGTCAACCACTGTAGGCAGCATATGTTGAGTGGGATGCAAGTCATAATAAAACACTTGCTAATTATAAGTAATATTTAAAACCACAATAAAGTAATAACTTTGAGAAAAATCATGAGTCAACAGATTCGAGTTCCACAATTATCTATTGCAGCAAAACTGACAAAGCTTCTAAGTGCTGGTGTTGCGGTTGCGATTGCAACTTCAACTTTAAATCCCGTATTTGCCGCTGACCCATTTCGCAATGCTCAACAGCGTAACATTGGTGACAAGACAGAAGCAGCATTCAATGCCATTTTTATACAAGGTGATTATCAATCGGGCAATAGCTTTCTCGAACAAGCGCTAACAGCCGAACCCAATGAACCTCTAGCCTATGCGATGCGAGCTTCCTTAGCTTATACAAACAAAGATTTTAATGGTCTTGACACCTACAGCAAAAAAACCTTAGAAATAGCCGAAAAGTTAATCCCTAGCGACGCATTACGCGGTAATTTATACGCTGCCGTCGGTCATTTTTTGGGCGGTGCAGTCATTCTTAGCCGTGATGGAACAGTTAACGGTGCGCCACAAGCTTTAAGCAAACTGCGAAAAGTTTACGAACACTTAGATAAAGCCGAAGCCGTATCCCCCAAAGACCCAGAACTAAACTTGCTCAAAGGTTACATGGATTTGATGCTAGCGGTCAATTTACCATTTGCAGACCCAGCCCAAGCCATCCAACGGTTAGAAAAAAACGCTGCACCCCAGTATTTAGTCGATAGAGGAATTGCGATCGCCTACCGCGACTTAAAGCAATATTCCCAAGCCCTCCAATATGCCGATAAAGCATTAAAAGCAACATCCGACAATCCAGAAATATACTACCTAAAAGCTCAAATTCTGCGTGGAAAAGCCAAAAAAGAAAAGAATCCTCAAATGATGCGCGAAGCAGTTTCGCAGTTTGACAAAGCCCTCACCAAAAAAGCACAACTCCCATCGGGCTTAGTCAAACAAATCGAACGTGAACGCCGTAATGCAGAAAATAGTATCAAAGACATTGGAAAATAGTCCGTAGGGGCGCTCTTGCCTTGCGCCCTTACGGACTATCTCCCGTACAATAGTCGAGATGACATTCTATATATAAACAGGAATGCTGGTACAGTTCCGCGAGCTTAACCCCTTTGACGTTTGGATTTGGCTGAGATTTAGCACTGTCCCATCACAGCGCGAAAAAGAATTTGTAGAAGAAGTTTTCAATTCCTGGTTTTACTTAGGTAAATTAGGTGCTTTTAATGCCGAGAACATGCAAGTCCAGGAAACAGGACTGGAACTTAGCTACATGGATTATGACCAAAAAGGTTACGACAAAAGCCTCAAAGCACTCATGCACAACATGGGAGAATTTGAGTATGAAGGACAGTGGGGAAGGTGTTGGTTTGACTTAGGTACAAGTGATGAGATCGCACTCGATATCCTGATCAATTCCCTCACCCAACTCAGCGAAGAATACGTAGTTATCGAGTTAATCTACATCGGCGGCGAAAACGACGATTGGTCAGTAGAAGATAGCGAAAGCCGCCCATCAACTATTTACGACAATTAAAACCTGATACAACAAAGTACCCTATCTTGAATACCTCCCCCATCACGCGCCCCCACCCACAACCAAACCAA
>JANNFJ010000806.1:0-2580 GCA_031379725.1 Calothrix sp. OTE_75_metabat_31 | reverse complement strand
TGATACATTAGAAATCGGCTGTAGAAATAGTAAATACGTTAACGTATATTACTATTTCTAACTGAGATTAACTTATGCAAGATTGCTAAATTCATAAATCCTACATTTTTGGATACATAACTTAAGTGTTTTTGCTAGCGTAAGTATTATTTTTAGCGTATTTGCAGTCGATGAATCTTTTCAATTTGTTCCCGTCCAGGATTTCAAAATTGGTAAAATAAACTCAATTGGTCTTTTTTGCTCAGTTTTTATCCGCACTGTAGTTGTAGTTCCCGGTGTAATTTTCTGCTTTGGTCCCTGAGATGACGACCAACGATAACCGCTGTCCGTCGAACTATCAAGTTCAGGCTCAGTGTAAACCGAGATTTGCGGGCCTTTATCTAATACACCAGGTAATATATCCGGATTGCCGATTAAACTAGCTACACCTTGCTGCGTCACGGGGAAGGCTGATATATTTTTTACCTTGGCTTCGATACCACCAAATTCTTCACGTTTTACAGTTGAAGGGGTAATTTGTAACTTCATACCGGGTTTTATCTTCTTACCTTCGCTAACGGGTAAGAAAACCACATTGACTAATTTTGCGTTCTGTTCCTGTGCTGCGATCGCACTAATTGCTGCTCCCGGTTCTAGCTGCTGTCCGGGTTTGGCAGTGACTTCTAATACTCTGCCGGTAAAATCGCTGACAATTTGACTAGCTTTTTGCAGTTGTAATTCCAATTGAGCAATTAACCTTTCGGTTTCCTGGATTTCTTTTTTGCGACTAACTGCAATGGTAAAATCTTGCTCTTTTTGACTAGCTTGACGGCTATCTAAAGCTTTTAATTGTGCTTTTAATTCGTTAACTTGGTTGAGGTTAGTCAGATATTGACGTTGGGCATCCGCTTCTTTGACATCAAGTTGATTAAACTGCGATTCGGCTTCGTTGATTTGTGCTTGACCGCTGATATATTCTTGTTCGGCTTGGAATGCTAAATCCTGGGGGGCTGCACCTTCAGTGAAAAGATATTTGCGTTTATCCCATCTATCTTTCAACACGGGTTGCAATCTACGTAATGTTTGCAACCGCTGTTTGAGATTTTCCCGTTCCTTTTTGAGGACATCCAAACCTTTTTCGCGGAGAATAGGAGTGAGCGATTGCACCGTTTCTAAACTTTTTTCTAGAGTTTGTCGTTGTTGCGTGAGAGCATCTTTTTCCACGTTTAAACGTTGTATCTGGACAATGCTTGCGGTTTGGTCTTGGAGTTGCAATTGTGCTAATTTATCGCGGGATAGCTGCAACTGTTTGCGTAATTCTGACTGGTCAATTGTAGCTAAAACTTGACCTTTTTTGACGTTATCACCTGCTTGCACCTTCAAATCGAGGATGCGTCCGGAGTTTGCTGCTTGAACTGTGACAACTTTACTTGGATAAATTAATACTCCTCGACCTGTGGTAATAATGGGGATGGTTCCAAATACACTCCAAGTTGCCCCTGCTGCAACTAACGAACCCAGTGCAAATAACGAAAACCAGCGTCTGGGATTCGTGACTTTGATTAGTTGGTCGAGTTGTTCGGGTGAAGCGACTTTATCTAATGCTTCTTTGCGATATAGATTATTTACTTGATTTGGTTGAGTGACCATGAATTTAATCCCCAATTTTATAGCTTTTCGATGAGCGTTGATTCCCGCATGGGGTTGCAAACCCAATGCTAGTAGCGGAAGTCCATTGAAATGGACTATTTTGAATTTTGATAAAATTTGAAAATATCTTGATAATTGCCGATAATTGTCTGTTTGATTAGTTTTTAAGGGTGTTAAGAATCCGGGTTTCTGCGAAAAACCCGGATTCTGGGCCTCACGACTGGGCAAAATTAGTGAAACGAACCACAGAGTACACAGAGTACACAGAGGAATTTTTGAGAACCATTCTTCGGCTTATGGAACTAATAGTTATCTTTGTCCAAGAATGTAGAGACGCGTACCGCTAAGGCGGAACCCGTAGGGTAATTTCGCATCTTTATAAAGATTGTGGGTAGTGCATAGTTTATTTTTGCACATGTCTAATCAATACCGATTCGCTTAAGCATCCAATCAAATCTTGCCCCTGCGATCGCAACCTGTCCCAAAAAGTTATTGTTAAGTTCGTTTGCGAAAGATTTTTCTAAATCATCCCCACTGCTATAAGTCACCCTCCCATATCCAAGTCGCTGGATAATGCTTTGCTGTTTATCTGCCAACAAAATCGCTAACACTCGATAGAATCGTACTGCAAACCCAACATCGTGTAATAACTTCGCAGCCAATCGCCACTTAGGAATAGATAACACCCGTGAATCACGTAGTGCTTTCACGGTTACGGCAGGTGGTTGCGCTTCAATAAAGGGTGTTTCACCCATAATATCCCCCCTAGACAACCGTGCAAATTCTTTTTCTAGCCGATGATTGGGGGCATCTTCTAAGTTGGAAAAAGCTTGCATCAATGGGTTACTATCTTCTTCGCTGGCATTTAAAGTTAATGCACCATCGAGTAAAATATGCAACGCCTCTACAGGTCTACCACTACGAATTAATACAGTATCGGCTGCGACTTCC
>JANNFJ010000804.1:0-2941 GCA_031379725.1 Calothrix sp. OTE_75_metabat_31 | reverse complement strand
TGAGGAAATTTGATTTAATAAATACATTCCCAGGCAACCCGTGTAAACTGCACGTCCAAAGTTAGCTAAACTGTAATTGACCTCAGCCAAATTAGCTAAATTTAACCCCTGCAAATACAAATCACCGGAAACTTGAGCAATTTTAAAAGCTTCCTCTAAATTTTTAATTGCATTTTGGGGTTCTTCGATTACTTGGTACGCAATACCCAAACTACTCAAACATAATGCTTGACTTTGAACATCACCCATTTGTTCGGATAACTTTAAGCCTTGTTGCAAATAATTAATTGGCATTTCATAACTTTCGGCTTCGGTATTTTCTTCCTGGTGTGCTTGCATAACTTCGCTGTAACCTAAGTTTACCAGCGCATTGGCTTCTCCAGTTCGATCCCCGGCTTGCCGACTCAATATCAATGCACGCTGACTGTAATTAATCGCTTCAGCATAATCTTTTACTTCCACGCAAGTACGACTAAGATGGTTGAGATTGGCAATTTCGCAACTCCTATCTCCGGCATTGCGTGCTATTTCTAACGCTTGTTGGTGGAATGTACTTGCACGTTGGTATTGCCCTAATGCACGCTGGGAATACCCTAGAAGCGTCAAAATTCGAGCTTTTTCTTGGGTTCCCTCTGCTTGCCGCAGTGGTTCATCGAGGTAGTCTAGGGTATCGCGTAAATAAGTACCGGAAAACGACGCAAAAATGCCCCCATACAATGGAAAATACTGACGTTGGGCAAATGTGCGTAAAGTTTGCAGCATGATTTGCGAACAACCTTCACCGTACATGGTTGCAATACTATTAAACCCATTGGCAAGGAAACTCCAAACTACGGCAAATGTCAAGAAGGTGGAAATTGATAACTTTGAACCCGCTTTGACATTGTATGCTTGTTGGTCGAACCAGCTAACTAAACCGCGCTGTAAATATTGTAAAATTAGTGTTAATTCTACCCAGTCACTGAGCGTCAGGGCACGTTGCTTTTCGGCAAATTCGATAACTGATTCTTCTGCTGCTAAGGTGCGAAATAATCTTTGGGGTAAATCGCTTTTGACTTGTTTTGCCCAAGTTGCCCAAGGGCCGCTTTCTCCGGGTACTCCACCGAATCCCATTGTATCTTGTCGCTCGTACATCCAACTTACTAAATGCTCCTGGAGTCTTTGCCACGATGCCATACCACGCACAACTCCCTCCGAAATTTGCTGTAAGTTCGAGTCAGCTTGCGCGTATTGTTGCAGTGATTTTGCTAACTGTTGAATTTGTTGTGAGTTTAGGGGATGCTTTAAATTTGGGTCGGTGACGCGCAGAAATATGCTAAGTTGTTGTTCTGGGTTAGCTGTGGTAATTTCTTTAATAGCAGAAGCTGTAATTAAACTAGCTTGATTTTGTTCTTGGGCGCGTTGCCATTGCGCTTGAATTGTTTTGATAGCTCGTAAACTACGGGTAATTTTAGATTTTTTGAGTTCGTCCTTTTCCGCATCAGCTTGTTGCTGAGTAGAGTTAACGCGATCGCTTAACACTAGTTCAAATATTTCCCCTGTCTCGGCATTTACACCTTTGAGCAACATTTGATACACTTGCTCGACTGAACTAATCTTACCTTTGAGTGTGGTGTCCACAATTTCATCAATTAAAGCAAGATATTTATCACGCAATGGCAACGAATCTGACACATTAGCAACCGGAAATCATCACTATCTATTCTAGCGGACAGAAGAGGGGGATGTAGAGACGCGAAATTTCGCGTCTCTTTAAATTTCGCGTCTTTACATCTTCCTACTATTCAGTTAAACATGCACCTTTTTTGCTATTAGTAATTAAGTGGTACTACATTGAGAACCGCGAAAAAAATGGCTCGCACCCCCACTTTAACTTTCGACCGTGGCACATTAATTTTACATCCACCACCTCGTGGCAAAGGGTGGATGGACTTTTCCACCTGGGATGACAGAATTGAAAAATTCCGAATTCCTGCGATTCAATACCGTCCGCTAGTGGAAGCATTGCAAGCGGAAGATACTTACTTTGTAGACGAGGCAAAAGCATTCCATCCTGTGGAATTGGTTGCCAGTCTGCAAATGGAACCTTACCAGCACCAAAGCGAGGCATTAGCAGCTTGGAAACTAGCAGGTAGGCAAGGAGTTGTTGTGCTACCAACGGCGGCTGGAAAGACATATTTGGCTCAAATGGCGATGCAAGCGACACCACGTAGCACTTTGATTGTCGTGCCGACGTTAGATTTGATGCATCAATGGTATGCACACCTGAAGGCTGCATTTCCTGATGCGGATATTGGTTTATTAGGGGGAGGTTCACGGGATAAAACGCCGATTTTGGTATCGACCTATGATAGTGCCGCAATTCATGCGGAAACTCTGGGGAGTATGTATGGTTTGGTGATTTTCGATGAATGTCACCATTTGCCGACAGACTTTAATCGGGTGATTGCCGAATATGCGATCGCGCCCTATCGACTGGGTTTATCAGCGACTCCTGAACGTACTGATGGGAAACATGCCGATTTGAATATTTTGATAGGTCGGGAGGTATACCGCAAACGTGCTGAAGATTTGGCGGGTACTGCGTTAGCCGAGCATGAAATTGTCCAAATTAAGGTTAAATTATCGCAAATTGAGCGCGAAAGATATAACAAGCTGATGCAAATCCGTAACGATTTTCTCAAAGAATCGAAAATATCTTTGGGTAGTATCAAAGGATGGCAGAATTTTGTCATGGCAAGTGCGCGATCGCAAGCTGGACGCAAGGCAATGTTAGCACACCGCGAAGCTAAGGATATTGCTTTGGGAACCGACGGAAAAATCCGCATTCTTGCCAATTTACTGAGCGAACATTTTCCCGAACGAGTACTTATTTTTACTGCGGATAATGCTACGGTTTACCGAATTTCTAACGATTTTCTGATTCCAGCAATTACTCACC
>JANNFJ010000767.1:0-4132 GCA_031379725.1 Calothrix sp. OTE_75_metabat_31 | reverse complement strand
TTCTCCCCTTCCCCCCTTCTCCCCTTCTCCCCTTCTCCCCTTCCCCCCTTCCCAAAAATCATATCTGGTTGGACTAAATCAAATACTTGTTGCCATTCGTTTTCACCCCAATCAGGATTGCAGAGAAAAACTTGACATTTTGCAGCACATGCGGCAATAAATGCCGAGAGAAAGTTTGTCGGTTCGGATTCGGCGATAATAATTTTGGGTGATGTATTGCCTGTTTGTATAGTAAACGCAATTAATTCTATATATAATTTTTCGACTGAATCTTGAAACTGCCGATTATCGATTCCATAAAGCCAGTTATCTGGAAGATTTTGGAAGATATTTTCAAAACACTTAAAAGGTTCTACCATAAGTTTTTTAACCAAGTTTCTTCTTCTTCGGCAAACCAGTGGTTAACACCAAAACCAATTGCCCGGTTACGATGTGATAATTCAAAAGCTAGTTGCAGTGCTGATTGTCTGCCAATGCTGGTTTCAAATACTGAGGAAAATACGCAGTCAATTGTATGTTGCTGTAAAAAGTGTCGCAGACGAGACGGAGAACCGATAATTGCAGGTTTGATAATATAAATACCCTGCCATCCTTGCTGATAACAGGTTTTCAGTTGTGCGAGTGTCGCTATTGACTCATCAAGGGCAATTTTTGTAATGTGCCCGCGCAATCCTAACATCGTTTCAAAATCCTCTACCCCTAGCGGTTGTTCGATAAATTCAATTCCTGCTATTCCAGGTAATAATTGAAATTCATCGCAAGTCCGCAGCCACAATTGAGCCTTATCATAATTAAGTCCCCCGTTTGCGTCAAAGCGGAGTTTCGCTTCTCTTGGTAAAACTTGCATTAACAAATCCAAAATCGCTAGTTCTTCAGCAACTGGATAAACACCTATTTTCCATTTAAACGTGCGATATCCTTGCTGCCACAAGCTTTCCCAAGCTTCTAATGCTGACGAACCAGCAGGTAATAAAGCACTCAATTGGAGGGAGTGGGGGAGATGAGTAGATGGGGAGGTGGGGGAGACAATATTCCTCCTCTTCCCCCCTGTCTCCTCTTCCCCTCTGTCTCCTATTGCTGATTCAAACCCGAATTGACATGCAGGTAAATTATCCGGGATGGAAAAAATTATCTCAGATGTAATTTGATTTGATAATTGATGACAAAAGTCAAGTGCTTGTGTGAAAGTTTCGGAACCAAACCAGGATATGGGGGCAATTTCACCCCAACCAATGCCTCTGTCACTGGTAAGACGGATTATAATCCCTTCGCGGGTTTCCCATCTGCCGTGATTGGTTTCGAGGGGCCGTATAAATTTCCGCTGGTAGGGGCGAAATTCAAATTGGTAATGCGACATTTTGTTGGTTGTTGGCAACCGAATCAGAATTTTTGATGACGAACCACAGAGTACACAGAGAAGCCAGTGCGTTGCGGGGGTTCCCCCCGTTGTAGCACCTGGCGCGACACAGAGGAAGAGAGGAGGAGTTTTAGAAATGAGTTATACTGCAAATTTTGCTCAGTAAGAGTCTAATGAGTGAGGCAAATTAAATTAACATGCACCCACCCTACAAAATAAATCCCAACCCAAATAGCAAACAGCACCAAAAATGTACAGCAACGGCAATAAATTTACAGTTACTAACTATCTGGGGTTGATTGTGATTTTGTTGGACATGCTGACACAAATGGAGGGCAAAGGGTAAGCTTGCCCAACTTAGTAGCGTCCAAGCTGGGGCTATTCCTAAGAGTACATAGATAAATGTGAATGCGTAAATACTAGCTGTACTCCAAGTCAAGATTTGTGACCCTCGCAACGTACCCAGACGGACGATAGGCGATTTTTTCCCGGCTATTAGGTCGTCTTTGACTTGGTGAAAGTGCGAACACAATAAGATTAAACTGGTGGCAATACCTACGACTACCGAAGCGATTAAGCTAGATATTGACCAGCTTTGGGTCTGACTGTAGTATGCTGCACCCACGGATAGAGGACCGAAGGCAAAAAAGCAGAGTATTTCACCTAAGCCTTTATAACCTAAACGAAAGGGCGGCCCTTGGTAAATGTAACCGATGCCGCAACATGCTAAAATCACCGCGATTACCGTTAGGTCTTGCTGCCGCCAACTGATTGCGATTATTGCCAATAAGCCGGAAGCTAAACATAAGTTCCCGAACCAGAATACTAATGTTTTATTGCCTGTTAAGTTAACAAGTGAATGATGTTTATTTTTATCGATTCCTGTTTCCGAATCATACACATCATTGCTGAAGTTTTCCCAAGCTAAAATTAAAATCGCGGCACCTAAAAAAGTCGAAAAAACAACGCTATCAAAAATTCCAGTTTCTGCGTAGGCAATAGCGGTTCCTACCCAGATGGGCATGATGGCAACGCTATACATCGGCGGTTTAATTGCCGCCATCCATAGCTTATTATTTGGATATAAAATCAGCTTTGTGGTCATTCGTCGTAATTGTTTTGCTTTTTATAGAATACCAGCAAGTTTATTGATGCTAAAAATTTTATAGTTTATTAATACACGTTGGATTCCTAACTTATCAGGAATTACTACTTTTTGTGTATTTCAAACAATTTTTAGTGCGATTGTGCGATTTTTCTGGTATGCGAATACAAACACGCTATTCGTTTAAGCCTAATTTTAAGCTTAATCCAAGCAGTGGCGCGTATTCTCAAACCACGAAGCAGGAGCAACATCTACGCTGGTTAAACGGTAACTGTTTATGCTACCTGTAGAAATACGACCACGTTTTAACACTTTTTAGGAAGATAACTTCAAAAAAATTTACTATTGACCTTTGCCATGATTTCTCAATGTCGCGCTGACTCTTTTGTATATAGTAAAGAAATATATCAATTTCTTGTTAATGCTCGTGAATATTGCCTTCGCAATCAATGCGAACAAATCGCTAGTATTGCGCTTGAGATTGGGCAGGTTGACCCTTTAGTTGTATTTGATAAATTGGGGGAATCAAATAAGTTAAACTTTTATTGGGAAAATCGCGGTAATCAACAAGCGATCGCAGCCCTAGATTCTGTAGCAAAATTAACAATATCAGGCGAGGAACGTTTCTATGAAGCTGAAGTTTTTATTCGCAATTGTCTAAAAAATACTATTCATTTTCCACGCAGTAATTGGCTAAATTCGCAACCGTATTTTTTTTGTAGTTTTAGTTTCTTCGATCGAATTATCAAACAAGTCAATTATCCATTTCCCTCGGCTACAGTTTTTTTGCCACGATGGCAAGTAGCAGTTCAAGATAATCGCTCGGTGTTAATTGCGAATATTATCATTAATGCGGGTGTTAATATTCAACAAATTTTACAATCTCTTAAGACTCAACTCGAAATTATCCAGTCGCAGGAATATTACTCCTACAAAAGCGATTCGCAACCTCGATTTAGCCAGAAACTGGTCGCAAATCCCCATAAATTCAAACGTTCCGTAGCTTCGGCACTCCAATCAATCGAGTTGAATCAATTAACTAAGGTTGTGTTGGCAGATACACTGGATGTGAAGTCAGATACTCCTTTTAATTTATTTCAATCGCTAAATAATTTGCGACAGCTTCATCCCAATTGTTATATTTTTTCAACAAGCAACGGTAAAGGACAAAATTTTATTGGTGCTAGTCCGGAGAGGTTGATTAGCATTCGCAATCAGCAATTAATTACCGATGCTTTGGCAGGTAGCGCACCACGGGGTAAAACTTTAGAGGAAGATGAGAATAATGCTAATCGTTTGTTAAATAGCGATAAAGAACGTCACGAACACTTATTGGTAATTGATTTTATTACACAACGGTTGTCAGAACTGGGTTTGCTACCGCAAATGTTAGCACCCCGTTTGCGACAATTATCGAATATCCAGCATTTATGGACTCCAATTCAAGCAATCGTGCCGTCAGGGGTGCATCCGTTAAGGATTGTAGCCCAACTTCACCCGACCCCAGCAGTTGCAGGTGCGGGTCGAAATATTGCCTGTGGGGAAATTCAGCGGTACGAAAGTTTTGAAAGGGGTTTGTATGCTGCACCTTTGGGATGGGTTGATGGTTCGGGAAATTGCGAGTTTATTGTGGGAATTCGTTCAGCTTTGATTGATGGCAAGAACGCAAG
>JANNFJ010000766.1:0-2467 GCA_031379725.1 Calothrix sp. OTE_75_metabat_31 | reverse complement strand
CTCTCCCCTTTCTCCCCTTCTCCCCTTTCTCCCTACTAAAAAATATCGGCAGGGTCTGCTGAGGAGAGTTTTCGCATTGCGATCGCACCCGAAAAGCTGCACATAACTACAGTTAAAATAAACACATTTATTCCTCGTTCTACGGTCATGGCAATCGGTAACATTGTAGCAGCACCAACTATTACATATAGCCCCGAAGTAATAATAAAGCTGGGAAAATAACCCAAAACAGCAAGTAATAATGCTTCTTGCATCAATACTCGTAATAAATAGCCATCGGTATAACCCATTGCCTTTAATGTGGCGTATTCGGGTAAATGTTCGGATACATCCGAATACAAAATTTGATAGACAATTACAATTCCGACAATAAACCCAACTCCTACACCCAAACCAAAAATAAACCCGATTGATGTACCTTCAGCCCAATATTTCTTTTCGATTTGAGCAAATTGTTCGGCAGTAAGTACAAGTACATCCTTGGGTAACGATGCTGCAAGCTGTTTTTGGACTTTCTCAATATTGGCAGTTGGTTTCAAGTTGATTAATCCGACTTCGATGCGGTCAGTTTTGCGATTGGGGAATAATTGCATAAAGGTTGATTCGCTAGTAATTACATTCCCATCTGCTGCAAACGAAGCACCAATTGTAAATAATCCTGTGACATTAACTGCTTTACTATTCAATTCGGTTTCAAACTTGTTTGTTTTTTTGAATTCATCGCTGTTTACCCCATATTCGGGACGACCGGCAATATCGAACAATACAGTATTTAGCTGTTTTAAATTATCCAATCGCTGATTAATTTCCGGCATTTTAAAAGTCACTTGCGTCGGGTCAACTCCCCAAACTAAAATTGCCCTTTCTAAACGAGTTTGGGGATTTCGCCATTGTCCAGTGGATATGTAAATTGGTGTTACTGACTCTACACCGTCATATGCCAAAGTTTGATATAGTCTTTCTCTGGCAAAGCTTTTTCCTGAAAATAAGGTTTGCATTTGTGGGTCGATGAGAACTAAATCTGTCTGTAAATTGCGATGCGGTAGAATCGATGCTTCGTATAGCGCACCCTCGAAACCCATTTGAATTAACATCAACATATCCGCAAAGGCAATACCTACGACTGCTACGGCAAGGCGGGTTTTTTCTTTCATCAATTGCCGCCATGCAAGAGGGGTTTTTTTGAGATTTTTACTGATTATTTTGGGTAGCATATAATTAAGATTTTATTCGCGCAGAGGCGCAGAGGCGCAGAGAGGGGTTTGATTTGTTTTGCTAATTGTCTTAATGGAAACTGGATGCAGTATTAATTAATTCTTTTTTAATTTGCCGTTGTCGCATCAGTAGAAATAAAGGAAGCCCTAACGAACCTCCTACCGTTACACTTGCGAAAATTGGTATCCAAAGAAACCGCATTTTTAGCCTCTTACCTTCAGCAAATACCAGTACCCATACAACCAAAACCGAAACAATTACATCCATTCCAAAAAAAGCAGAAATTCGATTTACAAACAACTGTTCTAAAAATAGTTGAATATCTAAACCCTGTTCCAAAACAAACGGAATAAATTGTGAATAAGGCAAAACAGTACCAAAAATGCAAAGTATCAAATAAATAACCTGAAGCATCTTAAAATCCCTCCTATCTCTTCTTCTCTTCCTTTGTGTACTTTGTGTCCTTTGTGGTTAATTTCCAAAAATCTATTTAAATGCTCAACCCTGAAATTCCGATATCAAACATTCGTTATAAAAAGCCTTACAACTCAATCGCAGTCTGAACCTGCAAATTAGTCAACCCACCCACACGCTGACTATCTTCAGGATTAATGCGAATTTTCACCTCAATCACCCGTCTATCCATATTTTCACCCGGTTGACTAGCAAACGTACTTTGACGGTTCACCTGTAAACCTATCTGCGATACAGTACCCTTGACTTCACCGGCAAATGCTTGCCCCCAAACCGTCGCAGCTTGTCCTAATTTCACCTTACTAATATCGCTTTGATAAACTTCCGCAACTGCAACCATCTGACTCGTTTGCGCTAAGTCTGCAATGCCGTTATCACCAATTTTCTCCCCTGCACGGGTGTGAATTTTAATGATTTGTCCGGCAATTGGGGCACGAATATAAGCTTGTTCGAGTTCAGTTTGGGCACGTTTTGCGATCGCAACTGCATTCTCGACTTCAATTCGGGCAGCTTGCACGTCCACGGGACGAACTTCGGCGATACTATTTAAAGTGGCTTCGGCTTCGGTAATTTGCTTACCACCAGTGGCATTGAGTCGATTTAGGGCAACTTTTGCCTCGCTGACTTGCTTACTGTTAGTCGCATTAATCCGTCGCAATACCGTTTTAGCTTCACTAATTTGCCTATTGCTAGTAGTATCAATCCGGTTCAAAACGGCTTTAGCTTCACTAAGTTGCTGCTTTGCAGTTTCCACAGTCAACCGCTTACCATCGTACAG
>JANNFJ010000656.1:0-6013 GCA_031379725.1 Calothrix sp. OTE_75_metabat_31 | reverse complement strand
GCGATCGCGTCGTTTTGCTGCATCCCTAACTGATTTTGTAACGAAGTATAAAGCGATCGCGCTTCTAAAAATTTGCGTTCGGTTTCTAACCTTTGGGACTTAATATCATCCAGGCGCTTTAATAACTGTTCGCCTTGTAGCTGAGGACTGTATAAACTATAACGTTGCTGAAACGTTTGGAGTTGCCCTTGTAAAGTGGTGACGCGCATTTGTAGCTTAGGTATTTGCTGCTCGACAAATTTCATCCCTTGGCGCAGATTAGTTTGCTGCTGTTCGATACTATACTTGCGGTACGCTTGCGATACTTGGTCTAAAACAGACTGGATTTTAACTGGTTTGGCATCACGATATCGGACTTCAATGATGCGGGATTCGTCTTTGCCTTTGGCTATCCGGGTCATCAACAGCGTACCTTCCCGATTGTTCGACTTACCCGATCCGTCGTTACCAATTAATTGGTCATAATTAATTTCTGGGTATTTAGCTCGCAATTGGGTCACAACCGGTTCGATTAGTTTGGGACTTTTTAGTACCTCAAGCAGCGCATTATAGTCGAGTGCAGTTGTATTTTGTCGGGTGATTTCGTTCACATTCTGTTGAAGCGTTTGAGATAATAACTTCAACAATTCGCTATCGGTCGTTTTTAGCGGCTCCACCATGATTTGAAATCGGCCTTCATACTTTGGTGTTCGGGTTGCCATCCAAGCGGCTGAAGTTGTTGTTATGACTACGGCAACACCGATTATCAAAGCAGCTTGACGACGTAAAACTGCGAAAATTGGGCTGAATCCAGGGTTCTCTTCATCAGCTTCTGGTTTTTTCCAAACCCAAAATGCATCTCTTGCTAACGGATGGGGATTTTGTGAACCATGCAAGTTTTGTTCCTTTGTCGGTATCTGTATTCCCATGAAAACCCGTTTTATATACCTTATAGCTAAAGTTATTTTCCAAAAATAAAGGCTTGGTTGCCGAGAACGGCACAATGATTAAGATTACGACTTCTAACAATGCATCGAATGAAAGCAATTATAAGAGTATTTTAGGGGCTAGAGTGAATCTAACCAATAGGCTGCACGATAATTTCATAATTGCATCACAATAATCTTGACAGCGTTTGCCTTTCAATACATGGAAAAGCGGAGTAACTGCCATCACAAGTCCGTATCTGGCGGTTTTACCAGATTTTACATTTTCTTAACATAATCATGCCAATTGACTACCAAATAACCATTGCTTTAACCATTTTTAACACTATATTGCGAATTTTGTAATTCAAGAGACTTTATAAAAAATTTGTACGAGAATCTGGCGAATGAAGATTGAGTGAAGCGCACACAAATACCGAAAAACAAAAGTTATCATGCTTGGGAATACCACTATTAGTCTGTTGGTCTGTTAACCTCAGCCTAACTTTTGGTATTGATGCATTGCTTTGCATATGACTGACGCGCTTCTGCCTTGAGTGATGTCCAATTTACGAAGCACTAAGGTTACCTTCCTTGCACCATTTTTCCTTGCACCATTTTGCATAAATTTATTTTGCTATCAAAGAAAAATCATTTACAAATATTTTAGGTATTCAATTTCACGTCACTTACATTTATGATACTCATGATAGAAAAAATTACTTTTTCTACCCTAGCATTTTTCTCCGAATAAAAGTAATGGTAATGCATTGACAATGGCAAAACTTCCAACGCTTCTTGAAAAGGTATTTGTGGTGCTTTCGTTGTTTATTTCGACCACCGCATTGATACCCGTTCTTCTCGATAGTGAACAGGCAACTAGTATCCCCAACGACCCATATAGCCCGATTTTGTTCATGGGAATATATGCAGTTACTATTGTGCTGATTGGAATGCATTGGAATCGTTTTGCCTCAGTAGCGACAAAAGATATCTGGATTTGGCTGTTAGTGGGGATTGCTCTAGCGTCGATATTCTGGACAGTAGCACCTGATATTACACCGCGTCGGAGTTTCTTGCTTTTAGGAACAAGTCTATTCGGCGTATATTTGGCGATGCGGTTCACCTTGCGCGAGCAATTACAATTGTGTGCTTGGGCGTTTGGACTCCTCGTGGTTTTAAGCTTTGTGTTTGCTCTAGCGCTGCCTTTTTACGGCACAATGACCATTCAAGAAGGTGGTGTCCATGCAGGTGCTTGGCGAGGTGTGATGACACACAAGAACATCTTAGGTCGAGTCGTAGTACTAGCAAGCCAAGTATTTCTATTCGTGGCACTGGGCAAACCCCTTTCAAACCGTCCATTCCAATGGTTGGCTTGGGGAGGTTATGCGTTGTCAGTTGCATTAGTCATACTTTCAACTTCCAAAACATCGCTAATTTCCTTCATCATCCTGACAATTATCTTTTTTCTATACAAAACTTGGCGGTTGAATTACTCGCAACTCATCCCCTTGAGTATCGCTATTGTAATAGTGATGGGAGGTGCGGCAATTTTATTGATTGACAATCTTGACTTGATTACAAGAACGACTGGACGCGATTTGACTATGACTGGACGTACCGAGATTTGGGGAGTAATGCTCGAAAAAATTGCCGAACGTCCTTTGACTGGATACGGGTTGAATGCTTTTTGGCGCGATTGGGATAGTCCAGTCACTGCTGATGTTTGGCGACAGTTGGCATGGGAATGTCCCTACGGTCATAACGGGTTTATGGACTTACTAGTTGAATTGGGAATTCCCGGATTAGCAGTATTCTTGGGCAGCTACTTCACTGCTTTTGTTCGTGGGGTAAATTTGTTACGAATTACGGGAAATATTGAAGGTATATGGTATGTGATGTATCTAACTTTTCTGCTGATTTACAACATTAGTGAAAGTACTTTGGTGGCGACCAATAGTATTTTTTGGATACTCTACATATCGGCAACTTTTTCACTAGCCATTAATTTCGAGCAGTCCAGAGGCTACGAGCCTGTAATGGTAGTTGGTGACGAATGGATGGATGGGCTTAGGAATGTTAAATAGTTAGAACTAAAAAATTAGAGGTGCTTTTATGTTAGTTGCAATTTGTGTGGCAAGTTATCAACGTCCGGAAGGTTTAAAACGCTTGTTGGAGGGAATCAATCAACTCACCTTCAATAAGAGTGAAGTTCCTGATATCGAAGTGATTGTTGTCGATAATGATGCTACTGGTTCAGCAGGTCAGGTTTGTAAAGCTTGTGAAGCATCAGGACGCTGGAAATTGAAATACTGCATCGAAAAAGTGCGGGGGATTTCCTTTGCTCGTAACCGTGCGATCGCATCCGTAAGCGAACATGCTAATTTTGTGGTTTTCATCGACGATGACGAAGTTCCCGAACCTGCTTGGTTGGATGAATTGTTATCGGTTCAGAAAACTTACAGTGCTGATGTAGTCACAGGCCCGGTTCTCCCCCGGTTCATCAAATCCGATATCCCCGAATGGGTAATCAAAGGTAAATTTTTCGAGCCGCGTCGCTATCCGACAGGTCACGCGCTCAAAGTCGCATTCACCAACAATGTCATGATTTCGACTCACATCTTAAAGCAAATTAACCCGATTTTCGATGAAAGATTTGCCCTCACTGGTGGAGAAGATTCGCACTTTTTCATGCGGTTATATCGTTCCGGATACAAGTTTATTTGGGCAAATGAAGCTGTAGTACATGAATGGATTCCTCAAAGCCGTACTAGTATCAAATGGGTTCTACAACGGGGTTATTTTGGTTGGAGTATTCATAGTTGTTGCGAACGCGAATTATATCCTTCAATATCGGTCATTGGTCTACGAATTATTAAAGGTATCGGTTTAATTACTCAAGGTTTGTGCCAGATTCTTCCTTCATTATTTCTGGGGCAACATGCTGTAATTCAGGCATTGTTAAATATTTATCGAGGAGTTGGAACATTAGCGGGTATTATTGGCATTCGTTATCAAGCTTATAAGGTCACTCATGGAGTTTAATTATTACAATAAATTATTTTTTTACTTTTTTGTGCAACAACTTACTTGAGGAATTTGTTTACTAAAAATTAAATAAATCTGGAAATTTTAACAGCTAAATAATTATCATGAATATATTGTTTTTAACAACAATTTTACCAAGTCAGCGAAAAACAGGAGGTGAGATAGCGTCGCAAAGCTTTATTGATGCGCTGGAGAAAGCTGGACATCGTGTTGTAATTGTCGGTTATCAACGACGTGACGATATATCTTTAACCAGGTCAAATCAAATCTCCATAGGCAAACGCTATATCGAAACACATAAATCGAGTTACTATCCTTTGTTGTGGATGGGGTTGAGTATTCTTACTAAATTACCTTTTTCGGGGGCAAAATATTACTCAAATAATTATGTTCAAACTGTCAAAAATCTTTTAGTAAAAGATAAATATGATTTTGTTATTATCGACCACGCTCAAATTGGTTGGATAGCAAATACCTTACGTAAAACTATTAGCAAAATTATATTTATTGCTCATAATATTGAACATGAAATTTATATCGCCTTAGATAGCACAAACAATGGTCTATCTAAACAAATATATAAACGCGAAGCACGTCTAATTAAAACCAGCGAAGATAATCTAGCTAAGATTGTCAAACAAATATGGACTTTTACTTCCCATGACTTGGAGTATTTTCAAAAATTAAATCGCAATACTCAGGTATTTGATTTACCGTCAAATTTAGTATTAAACAGTAAACTATTCCTACACCAAACTAATCTCGATAGCTTTGATATCGGCATAATTGGTAGCTGGACATGGAATGCAAATTCATTAGGATTAAAATGGTTTTTTGAAGCTGTTTATCCCCACTTACCAAAAAGCTTATCGATTCATGTCGCCGGAAAAGGGGCCGAATGGTTAGCCCAACAGTATACCAACGTTAAATACTGCGGTTTTGTGCCCGATGTACAAGCATTCATGGCACAAGCAAAAGTAATTGCCATTCCTTCGATTACTGGAGGTGGTGTGCAGATCAAAACATTGGATGCGATCGCATCGGGTTCCCCAATCGTTGCTACCCCTGTTGCATTACGCGGAATTTCCGAATATCCCTCCTATATTAAAGTTGCCGAAAAGCCTGATGAATTTGCACATACCTTAGTCGATTTACTAAGTATTAATGCTTTGCAGGCAGGGGTAAAAAACCACCATATCGAATTTCAAGAACGGTTACATTGGTCGCAAACGCGCCAAAAGCGCTTTTTTAAAAAAGTTGCCGAAGTGGTTAGTTTATAAAAAATTTATTCTAATTTTTTATAGAAATTTACCTTTTAAATTCAATTCCACAAATTATTTTTCTAACAATTATTAGGATTATAGTATGTCTATTCTTAACCATCTCAACCCAAAACAAATATATTCACCCACAAGCAAACCACGTATTTTGATTACCTCAATGCGTGGGTTTCATTACGAAGCCTATCGTTCAGCAGAATACGAATTTGAAGATGTAATTTGTCAGTATGATAATGCTGATATCCTCACACCTACGCTTGCCTCCGATTTCGGCAGCACAGCGTACAAACGTTTATCCAATTACATTGGCACAAAAATCGGTAAAACAAAACTCCTCAATTCTGGTTGCTTTACCTCTGTAGTCGAACGTAAATACGACTTGTTCTTTTTTGTTTGTCAACATTTCTGGGATGTAACATGTATAAATTCAATTCAGGGATGGCGCGAAAACTGCCGTAAGGCGGTTATTTGGATTGATGAAATCTGGATTAAAGAATTAAGTTCAAGCAAAACCAGAGTTTGTATTGAACTTCTCAAAAACTTCGATTATGTCTTTACCACTCAAAGCGCAAGTGCCAAAGTCATTGCCGACTTAATTAATCGTCCTTGCTATTCGCTACCTTACGGAATCGACGCAATTAAATTTTGCCCTTTTCCCAACCAATCACAGCGAAATATCGATATTTACAGCATCGGTCGCCGTTCCCCCATAGTCCATCAATCATTAATCGACTACGCAGCCCAAAAAAACCTACTTTATTTGCACGATTCGCTCAAAGG
>JANNFJ010000712.1:0-1947 GCA_031379725.1 Calothrix sp. OTE_75_metabat_31 | reverse complement strand
GCCCAAGCTGTTTGCGACGCAGTGCTGCGTCCTTTTCCTTTCAAACTAGGGTCGTTGTAGCTGTGGCAAGTTTCACCCCAACCACCATCGGCATTTTGACAGCCAATCAACCAACTAGCACCGCTTTGGATGCTATAACGTTGGTGCGGTGCAATCAAAGCGAGGGCAGAAAGTACCCCACTAGTACCGTAAATATAGTTAACTCCCCACCGTCCAAACCAGCAACCTTCCGGTTCTTGTTCGCGCAGGAGATAATCAAGGGAGCGGTCGAAATCATCTTGATTAATTGATAGATTACAATAACCCAACATTTCCAAAACACGGGCTGTGACATCCGCCGTGTTGGGGTCAATCATCGCTTTGAGGTCACCGTAGGGAACTAGATTGAGCCATTCTTGGTCGTTGTCGATGTCGAAAGCTGCCCAACCACCGGGTTTACATTGCATTGTGGAAACCCAATCAACAGCCCGCACGATTGCAGCTTGTTTGAGTTTTTCATCTGGCAATTGCGCTTTTTCAAGTGCCATAACAACAACAGCAGTATCATCGACATCGGGATAAAAGCGGTTATCAAATTCAAATGCCCAAGCACCCGGTTTCCCTTGGCGGTTTTTCACAGCCCAGTCACCGTAGTCAAGAATTTGTTTTTCTAGCAGCCATTTACCTGCATTCACGATTGACGGATGGTCGGGTGCGATGCCCGATTCGATGAGACCACGCATTACCCAAGCGGTATCCCAAACTGGCGAAACGCAAGGCTGAACGCAATAACTATCAGCGGTTTCAAGGGCGAAATTGTCAATTGCTTGGAGTCCCCGCACCACTATTGGGTCGTTGACATCGTAATTTAATGCCCGCATTGCCAACATTGAATTGAGCATTGCCGGAATAATTCCACCCCAATCCCCGCTTGCCTCTTGCCGTTCTAAAACCCATTTTTCGGCAGCTTTGATACCTTCGTCGCGCCAGGGCACTAAATCGAAAGTTTCGGCCAACTTAAAGACTTCATCTACCGTTAGGAAGATATCAGTCCAATCATTATTACGTGGCAATTCGTACTTGGCATTCTCTACGCCTTCTACATACAGTTCGTTTAAACTAATACCGGGATTAGTTATGTACACGGGCTTACGGTCGATCACAATCAGCAAAGGCACGGTGCTAGAACGTGCCCAGCTTGACATCTCGTAAATATTAAAGATGAAATTTTCCGGTAATAGCATCACCCAAGGGGGAAGTGAAGGGATACCGCGCCAACTGTAGCAGCCGATTAGTGCTAAATGCAGCTTGGTAAAAATCCGTGTTTTGCTAATACCGCCACGTTGCAAAATAAAAGCCTTTGCCCGTAGCATTGCTGGGTCAGATTCGTTTACACCAAGCAACTTCAGTGCCATGTACGCCTCCACCGAGGTGCTTAAATCGCCCCCATCACCGTAAAAAAGGTCCCAACCGCCGTGCGATCGCTGTTGATGACGCAGATATATTTCGGCTTTGTCAAGGGGTCGAGAGTCGTCAGTACCCCAGATTTTGTGAAGAAGAACGACTTCGGCAGTTATTGTGACGTTCGATTCTAACTCGGAACACCAGTAACCATCTGGACATTGAATCGATAAAAGATAGTTTTGGCTCGCTGCAATCGCATCTAGGATTTTTGACGCGGTTACTCTGTCTTGAGTTTGCATGAAATACTACTTCAGCCTCAAAAATAGTTTTAATGCGACGCTTTAGGAACGAAAGTGTTGTCTTTTACTAAGAGAAATCGTATTTTCCTATGTTACACCGAGAATTGGCAAGAGGATTATGACACAAATTGAATTGGTTATCACACTTTTACCCGTAGTCATCTGGGTGGGATTACTCACTGGTAGGGGAGGGTTTTGGCGGATAGACCAGGTGTTAGAAGAGGGAGTGGGGACAGACAAGGGAGAGGGGGGAGACAAGGGAGAT
>JANNFJ010000700.1:0-4736 GCA_031379725.1 Calothrix sp. OTE_75_metabat_31 | reverse complement strand
CTTAAAATTACTTATATACAGGCTAGGTAATTTTTCAAATCGTTTCTACGACCTTTAGATAGAGGCGATGGTGGTAATTTAATTCTCCAGCTTTTAATTTAAACATTCTAATTCTGAAAATGTCAGTACCTCCATAAGTATTTACTTGGTTATTTGCACCTTCAGTAAGTAAATAAAAAAACATAGTTGGTAATGATTGGATTCCGAAAAATAATCTAGGGTCGATGTCAATTTTGACCTTTTCGCTTTGCCCAGATCGCCGACTTCCCCAAGGATGCTGCTGGCGATTGGTGGTGTAGCACCCCTCATCGAACAATTTTTCGTTATCCCACGTTATTGTAGGGGCACGATATCTCGTGCCCCTACGGGATATTTCTGCACAACAAGGGGTCTCGCCCCCTATTAGCTAGTGGTATCCTCCAAGAAGTCGGGGATCTAATCCTATCGACTTGACATGAATTAATAGGTCTAATTTACAACCTTGGGTCAACAGGTTCACTCTCCAATGCTAAAATCCCAAATACACACTCGTGTACCCGTCGTAAGGGTTGATTCGCAACAAACCTCTCCAACGACTCCACACCCAAACTAAATTCACGCATCGCTAACGAACGTTTGTGCGATAAACCCCGTTGACGCAAGCGATTTAAGTTATCGGGATGCGTATATTCAGCACCGTAAATAATCCGCAAATATTCCCGACCGCGACATTTCACCGCTGGTTGGACAATACCACGATTTGCACGCACAATATAATCCATTGGTTTAACAACCATTCCTTCCCCACCTGCATCGGTAAGTTGTTCCCACCAGCGGATACCCGTTTCTTGGCTGCTGGAATCGGTTAAATCGATTACTTTGTAATTAGTGGCAAGTAGCAGCGATGGTTCGGCATTTTGCAGCTTTGCAGCTTGTTCCATATGCCAGCGATGTTCCTTATCGGTATGCACTGCACCCTGGGTTGCTAAAATATGGAATGGTGCAAGCTTGATATCGGTAATATCGCTAACATTCCAACAGTAACGACGGTAAGAATCGACGTATAAATTAGCCATTTCTGCCCGTTGTTGAAAAGCATCTAATTGCAAACCCACATCCACACCGCGTTGACTAGCTTTTTCGAGTAACGCAACCGCACCACTCAACCCTAACCGCGATGATACACCGACAGGTGCATATTGTAAGCGCAACAATGCCTGTGCTTTTGCCGACCAAGGCATTAATTCGCAGTCGAGACATACCCAATCGGTGTTAAACTCCTCCCAGAAATTACTCTGTGAAAGTGATAAATTTACCTTGGCTAAAAATTCGGCTTCGAGTACGGGGTCATCAAAAAACTTCCTGCCCGTGCGAGTATAGCAAATCCCAATACCCTCATTAACCACACCAAAACGCTTATTTGCCGCTTCCTCATCGCGGCAAACAATGACTACAGCACGCGAACCCATGTGCTTTTCTTCGCAAACTACTTCGGTAATTCCTTGGTTTTGGTAATAAGTAAAAGCTTGCTGGGGATGTTCTAGATACCCTGTTAACTGCGAAGTTTCCACAGGGGACATTGTGGGAGGAAGATAGATTAACCATTTGGGGTTAGCAGCAAACCGACTCATGACTTCGAGGGCTGCGATCGCATTCTCTTCCCGAATCGTTATATTATTCTGCAAGCGGGTATTGATAATGCGTTTACCCAACACATCCTCGATATACAATACATCATCATTTTGTTGCTGTATTGTCCCAAAGGGCGCAATAAAGGGCGCAATGCCTTGCGCCCCTACGATGGGTCTGGTAGGTTCGCAATAAACCTTCGCAGCCGGGACGCTAACTAGTTCTTTCTCTGGATAGCGCAACGCAGTTAACTTCCCACCAAATACGCAACCCGTATCAATATCAATCGTATTATTCAACCATTCCGCTTCGGGTACAGGAGTATGTCCGTAAACCACCATAGCCTCTCCCCGGTACTCACTAGCCCAGTTAAAGCGCACAGGTAGCCCAAATTCGTCAATTTCTCCCGTTGATTCGCCATATAGCGCAAATTCGCGCACCGCACCCGAACCACGTCCCTGCATTTCCTGTTTCATTCCTGCATGTGCGACTACCAACTGTCCCTCATCGAGGACGTAGTGACTTATTAATGTATCTAAAAAGTTGCGTAGTTCTTTTATAGAAGATTCGCGTACCTCATCGGGTGAAGCTTCAATTTCCGCCAGAGTTTGCTCTAAACCATGATTAATTCTGACATTTTTACCCCGTAATTTCCGCAATAACTTATTTTCGTGGTTACCAGGAACGCAAATAGCCGTACCAGCCACAACCATATTACGTACCAATTTGACAGTATCTAAAATCCGCGTTCCTCGGTCAACTAAATCACCCAAAAATACAGCTTTGCGTCCTTGGGGATGGTAATAAGTCGGAAAATTCCAAAAATTTTCCGCATCAGTATTTCCGACAGTAGCGTTTTGTAAATACCCTAATTTTCCGAGTAACACTTCCAATTCATCGCAGCAACCATGAATATCGCCAATAATATCAAAAGGGCCCCGTTCGTATTTGCGGTTATTCCACAACGGTTGACGCTCAATTTCGACAGCTTCAATATCTTCTAAAGAGTTCAGTATGTAGACATATCGAAAACCTTCTCGTTCTAAACCGCGCAAACTTCGTCGTAATGCTTGAGTATGCCGTCGCACAACATAAGAACCAAATTGTCGATTGGGTCGATTTTGGTTGCGTGCGTGACATATTTCTTCGGGAACATTTAACGCGATCGCAACCGCAAAAAAATGGTACTGTCGGGCGATCGCTATTAGCTGTCTACGGTCTTCGGGCTGAACATTGGTAGCATCAATTACAGTTAATTTACCTGCTGATAAACGTTTTGACACTACATAGTGAAGTACCTCAAAAGCATCATTAGTGGCAGCCTGATTATTTTCATCATCGCATACCAATGCACGGCAAAAATCCGAAGATAATATTTCCGTAGATTGAAAATGTTTTTTAGCAAAAGTAGATTTACCAGAACCAGTAGCACCAACAAGAATAATAAGAGACAGTTCAGGAAAAGCCAATTTCATATAATACACCAAAATAGAGTGGACTGGTAGGGGCGGGTCCTCGAAAAATCCCGTTTACTCACTAAAAAACTTCATAAACCCGCCCCACCCCAACGAAAAATCCCAATTAATAATTAATACAAACCCGCCCAAGGAAAAATGCCAATAAAAATCAGATTTAGAGTAAGAACCACAGAGGGCGCAGAGGGCGCAGAGGAAGAAAAAACAAAGAGTTTACAGTCGCATATTACGAGACATAATATTTGTAATAAACAAACTATATTCATCCTTCATCGGTAACTCTAAATCCCGCTTAATCCGTCGCCGCATCGTCAAAACGGTTTCATCGGTTTTCGGATTATATCCCGTCTTTTCATAATCCTCCCAATACAACCCCGTCCCGCGCTTTTGCCAATTAGGAAGGTCATTATAATTTATCCCATGCTGAAATAAAAGCTCATTTTTATCAGCAATTGATAAACCTAACATCATACTAGTCGCTTGTCTTGCACTTTTGCCATCACCCCGTAAAGTCCAGTAACAATGTGCATTGAGTGCATTACGATTTGCGTCTTGATTTCGCCAACGAAAATAATTAACAACTTCCGTAATATTCGGTAGTTGACATATTCGACAATCGAAACAAGCAATATCTCCTAATAGTAATGATAATTTGGCGCTAGCTTCCCCTGCTAAAACTGAGTTTAGTTTGCGAGTTTTCCGACCAAAAGTTTCTTCATTTTCCGCAAATAATAAAGAGATTTCGTCGCTTTGTGTGTAGCCATAAATTATATCAATGCCACAGTTCATTAAATGCTCGACTGTTGCCAGCATCATATCCCGAAAACCTTCATCGAAGGGTACTTCTAGTTTATGAACTTCTTTAGTCAGACGAGTAAAGCTACGTCCATCTAATCGGGCAACTATATAAATTCCTGGTAATACACAATGGTCGTGTGCGGTTTCAAAGACGCGCATCCGCGTATCGAGTTCGTCAAATTTCACGCATCCACTCCTCAATAGAACAATTATCTATAACTGAATAAATTTTATCAAAACCCTCCTCCCAACTTGGCAAAGTTAATTTTTTATAAGTCCCTAATAGTCCGACTAAGGGTACTATCTCTTTTCCAAAACGCTGACTATTTTGCTGTTTGCATTTTTCTAGATTAGTATCAAAATAATAAGCTAAAACTTGAAATTTATTTGCTTTTGCTGGGATAATATAACGGCTTCTATCTGTAGGTGTTGGGTTGGTATTATCAATAACGAATGGTTGTTTGGCTTCCAAACAAGCTTTGAGAAATATTTGTTCGCGGTGACGGGTTTTAAGCATATCTAGATTGATGCGGATGTGGGTATTTTGGAAGTTTTTTTGGTAAAAGGTGGATTTTCCTGCACCTTGGATGCCGATGAATATTATGGCTTCCATGATTTTTTTATCGCGCAGAGGCGCAGAGGCGCAATAGGCGCTGTACGCCTTCTTGCAGGGTAGAAGAGAGTATGAGTATATTCTAAAGTTTTATAAATATTCCCATTTGGGTTGGTGAACCTACCTCTGAATCTTCGCCGATAGGTTTAAAGGATACATTATAACCAAATCTTTCCCCAATATTATTTGCCCAGTTTTGAAATTCTTGCCGCGTCCATTCAAAGCGGTGGTCTTTGTGTCTG
>JANNFJ010000692.1:0-3445 GCA_031379725.1 Calothrix sp. OTE_75_metabat_31 | reverse complement strand
GAAATGCCGATTGGTTGAGTTGGAACAGCATTATTGTGGATGACACTGCACAAACCATAGCGCTTTCTCTTGCTACCGCAGGTAAAACAGTGGTTTACTTAGCCCAAAAAGGTCAATTACTTGGATTAATTGCCGTAGCTGATACTTTACGACCAGAAGCAAAAGCCACCGTCGAGCATTTACGACAAATGGGTTTGCGAGTGATGATTTTGAGCGGCGATCGCATCGAAGCTGCCCAAGCGATCGCACAACAACTCGGACTCGACAATAGCGACGCGATCGCAGGTGTTCCCCCGGCCAAAAAAGCTGCTGCAATTCAAGAATTGCAGATTACTCCCTCCATAGTGGCAATGGTAGGTGATGGAATCAACGACGCACCAGCTTTATCGCAAGCGGATGTCGGAATTGCTCTCCACTGCGGAACCGATGTAGCAATGGAAACTGCGGAGATTATACTGATGCGATCTAGCTTAACTGATGTTGTAAAATCGATTGAGTTAAGCCGCTTAACGTTCAACAAAATTCGCCAGAATTTGTTCTGGGCATTCGCTTATAATACAGTAGGGATTCCCCTAGCTGCAGGTGTTCTACTTCCAAAATTGGGTTTTGCGCTTCCCCCTGCTGGTGCTGCCGCATTAATGGCTTTTAGTTCTGTCAGTGTCGTCACTAACTCATTGTTATTACGACGATTTACCCAGCGCAGTCCAAATTCTTTGTAAAAGGCAAGATTGCTAACGAAAATACTTAGTTAATCCATATAAAGGTTAAACTAGGTCGATGGTGAGTTGGAATACAACTTACAAGGTAAGAACGCAAATGCCTTCAAAGTAACAGTAGGCGCAGATGTAAAACCATACCGTTTTGCACTGCCTTGAAATTGTGAAAAGTCAACGTAAATTCAGTTCTAGACCGCAGACTCTAGTTTCGAGAATGGCACTATATAATACACAACAACTCTTAATTAATCAACCCTTAGCCCACTCTAGCGACGATTTGTCAATGGCAGCACAAACCAAGGAAAGCCATCTACTCATCATCGAAGACGACCAAGGACGCAAAGAATTTATACTTGAGCATCCAGTCTATTCGATCGGCAGGGATCGTGAATGCGATATTCGCCTGCATTCGCAGTTTGTTTCCCGTCGTCATGCCACCCTGGTTAGGTTCCCACGCGATGATAATAGTCAAAGCTATTATTACCGAATCGTAGACGGAGACCCCAAAGGAAAACCTAGCGCTAACGGGTTAATGCTGAATGCACGTAAAATACCTACACACGACCTCAAAAATGAAGACGAAATCGTTTTTGGTCCCCAGGTACGGGCAATTTATTACTTGTTAAAAGACACGGATCGAATGGGGCAAACCGATGCAACCGAGTATGATATTACGTTAATAAATCCCAATATACCTGATGAGGATATGGAAGAGTAACAAGTTATTAATTCATTAGTTCCATTAGGGAAAATCTAGCTTTTTGTACAGGCATCTTAAATTGTTTTTTGAGCAGCTATTAACTATTGCAATTTTTATGCAGCGAGGTTTAAAAAATTGAAGAAACACTAGAAACCTGGTATTTACCCTGGGGAAGCGACCCGGAGGGTGTCAAAAAAATACCAGGTTTCTTAACGTTAAGCGATGTACGCGATTGTATGGGTTTAATCGAGTTCAAATTACCCTGCGAGGCTTTCGATTAAATGCCAATGCCGGCTTTGTTCGATTTCCTGTTTAATAAATTCAAACACTTGTCGGCAATGATTATCAAGCTGAAGTGGGAGTTCTTCATTTTTAATCACAATACTCATACGAGTTTCCGACTCGGTAGCTGTTGTTTTGTCAATTAATATTTCCACCGTTACTAATTTTGGGAATGGGACACTACCAGGAATTTCACGTGCCATGATGTAATCGGCAGTGTAATACTGTACATCCAAACCGCTAACTTGTAGAAGGTCTACAAGTAAAGGTTGGAGATGGTCTATAGAGACCGAAAGAACAAATGAACACGTATAACGAGCCATACACAGCCCCAAGCCTTGTAACACTCCGTCCATCGTATAATACTCAACCATTCTTATGGCAAGTAATTTGGGATTCATTAGAGAATTAAAAAAGTGAATACATTGAGTCTTCAGCACTCGACACTTTAAAATAAGGGTTTGGCACAAATGAAAGTCGCTATAACTGGAGCAACAGGATTTGTTGGTAGTCGTTTAGTTCAACGACTCCAGAAACAAAATATCAATGTAGTGGTACTAACTCGTAACGTCGTTCATGCTCAATCGGTTTTTCCGACAACGGCATTTCCGAATGTTGAGATTCTTGCGATTCCAACTACAGCCGATGCTTGGCAAAGTGCAATAGCCAGATGCGATGGTGTTGTTAACCTTGCCGGTGAATCAATTGCCCAGTCACGCTGGACACCCGAACGCAAGCAAGAAATCCTCAATAGTCGCAAGCTAATTACCGAAAAAATAGTCGAAGCGATTAAAAACGCTAACCCGAAACCAAGCGTACTAGTTAATGCTTCCGCAATTGGCTTTTACGGCACCAGTGAAACAGCCAGTTTTGATGAAAATAGCTCAACTGGTAACGATTTTTTGGCATCCGTCTGTCAAACTTGGGAATCTGCTGCACAACTCGTCAAAGAAGCTGATGTGCGGCTTGTCATTTTACGGTTGGGAATCGTTTTAGGCAATGGTGGGGCTTTGGGGAAAATGATTACCCCATTCAAGCTTTTTGCTGGTGGCCCCCTTGGTAGCGGTAAGCAGTGGTTTTCTTGGGTTCACCTGGATGATGTGGTCGATTTGATTTTACAAGCGTTAACCAAGCCAGATATGGAAGGTGTATATAATGCCACTGCCCCCAATCCAGTGCGGATGGCTGAACTTTGCAACACAATGGGTAAAATCATGAATCGTCCTTCGTGGTTGCCCGTGCCAGCGTTTGCACTGGAAGCGTTATTAGGTGATGGCGCAATTGTGGTTTTGGAGGGTCAGCAAGTTTTGCCCAATCGTACTTTATCGACCGGGTATAAATATCAGTATCCTGATTTACAATCTGCCCTAGTAACAATATTGAAATAGCTCGGCGTAGGATAGGCATCTTGCCTGTCCGGTCATCATTGTCTAATTAGTCGAAAATTTCTTAGAAACCCAGCTAATAATGCCACTGAGGATAGCACCGCCCATTAAAATACCGATAGCGGGGTTAAATACAGGTATCCATAACTTGTGCCACAAGTCTAAACCGAGTGGGACACCAATGGCATTGCCAATGACTCCTAAAGCAAACCATCCAAACCCGAAAAATACTAAAAACACATCAGCAACAAGTACGAAATTTAAAAAATTTAAAAATTTATCCTTCATAAGTTAGGGAGTAGGAGAGGGGGAGATAGGGGAGACAGGGGAGACAGGGGAGACAGGGGAGACAGGGGAGACAG
>JANNFJ010000661.1:0-7013 GCA_031379725.1 Calothrix sp. OTE_75_metabat_31 | reverse complement strand
CTAAAAATATGACATTATGGAAACCAAAAGCCGTATATCCACTGAGATTACAATCAGCCTCTAATCAAGACTTTTAATGTTTCAGTGAAATTTCTCATATGGATCGTCAGAATAGTATGTTAAACCATATTTAGTTACTTTTACAGAGGGTTATCGTTCGGCTTCATTAAAGTTTTATATTTACTTAAGCTCGCTTTTATGCATTATATTTGAATCATTAATAATAGCTTTCTATATCACAGCTATAATTAAATATCAAAGATATAAGCAGTATTTTATGGTATTAAAATAATTTCTATAAATAGTTGTATGTTGCAAGATAAACTCAAAAATCAAGTAATGCATAAAACCGAGTTAGACGACTATATAGGAAAATTTTTAAATAATCGCTATCTAATTCGAGAGTTGATTGGTCGCGGTGGAATGGGTAGAGTCTACCTTGCCGAAGACGCTGCCAAAGCAGGGATGCCAGTTGCAGTCAAGATTTTGTCATTGAGCCTTGATAACCAGCAAATGTCGCAGCGGTTTGCCCGTGAAATATTTATTGGTGCCCAATTAGGAAGAAAGAATAAGCATATTGCCCGTGTTTTAAGCTATGGGGTTACCGAAGATAAAATTCCTTTTTATGTAATGGAATATCTCCAAGGTAGAAATCTAAAAACTGCAATTAAATCTAAATCTTTAACAATTTCAGAGTTTTCAGAAATTACCTATCAAATTTGTTTGGGTTTAGAATGCGCTCACCAAGGAATTACCCTAAAAGATGAAGTTTATCCGGTTTTACACCGTGACATAAAACCAGAAAATATTTTTATTATTGAGGATGCCAAACAAGAAAGTATTGTCAAAATTCTCGATTTTGGAATTGCCAAATTTTTGACAGAACGTGCGGGAATGACACTTACAGAATCATTCATCGGTAGTTTACCCTACTGTTCCCCAGAACATATGGAAGGACGGAAACTAATAGATGTGCGTTCCGACATCTATAGCTTGGGAGTAATGATGTATGAGATGTTAACAGGCAAACATCCCTTTTACATGAAATCTAACTCCTTTGGTAATTGGTATCAAGCTCATCGATTTCAAGCACCCCCGACTTTTAAGGAGGTTATTCCCGAAGTCCATATCCCCAAGGGACTAGAAGAATTAGTGATGAGTTGTTTGGCAAAAGAAGTCAAAAATCGTCCGCAAAATATGAGAAAGATTTTGGATGCGTTAGACAATATTCAACGTCAGCAAAATGGAGAACTTTTGACTGCTGATAGAGTAGCTGCTAATACCTCCGGAGTTCAATTAGTACCAGCAACTTCGATATCAGAAAAAGCCTGTTTGCAGAAGATATGGCCCCGAAATAAACCCAAAGCACTGATTTGCTTTCCAAATTTGCTGCAAACTACCCAAGGTACTGTTCCGACGCTTTGGGCAATGTTACCTAAAAAAGAAATCGACAAGTTTGATAAGCAAATTCACAATATCGAATTCGTTTATCAAGATAACTTGTATCCGATAATTCTATGGGTGAATTTATTGTGCGATCGCAAGCTCGATTTAAACCGCTGGTTGTCGTATTTTTTGGATATGAAAGATATTAGAGGTCAAAAAATACTTCAGGCATTAGCAAGTACTGGCTACTATCATTTACTTTTTTTCAGCCTTGAAGAACCCGATAAATGCCAAAAAGTAATTACTTTGACTTTATCGGCTAAACAGCGTCAGCAATTATTAGATTGGATGGCACAAAGCGAAAAAATCAACCCAGATATTTCACCAAATAAAACTAAGAATATTCTCAGATTAAAATACGAAAAGCTTAAACCGGAAATTATTAGTAAAATTACAGAAAGACAAAAAAGCGATAGCATGAGCTTCAGAGAGTGGTTACACAAAGCTTTTACTAGAGCTTTTAATTTAATATCTCGTCCAATTGTTTAATTGGTTTAAATTATAATTAGTGCTTTCATTCTCCGGTATTATCATTGTTTGCTTGTAATCTTAATTAAGATAGCTGTCCGATTTTATTTTTTGGTAGCTTTGATTATTTAAGAATCAAGCCAAATCCCTATAAATACTAATTTTATATTCAACCTAGAAATAATGAATAAGATATCTGTTATTTCTCCCAATTGTGAGGAATTAATTTCTAGTCGCTATCAAATCAAGCAACTAATTGCTAGCGGTGGTATGGGTGAAGTGTTCTTAGCACATGATTTGTTACTTGGGGGGTTACCAGTCGCAATTAAGTTTATTTCACATCTAGTTTGCGATTGCGAACAACATCAAGAATTTGCCAATGAAGCACGGATTTGTGCAGCATTGAGTCAGCGCAGCATACATATAGTTAAGGTGACAGATTATGGTGTGTGCAATAGTAGTAAACCCTTTTATGTAATGGAATATCTCGAAGGTCAAACTTTAAATGAATTGATGCCTTTGTCGATAGATAAATTTATCAATATTGCCCGTCAAATATGTTTAGGGTTGCAATGCGCCCATGAAGGAATAGATATTAATGGACAAGTTTATCCTTTAGCACATCGAGATATCAAACCAGCAAATATATTAGTTACCTCCGATTTACTATTAGGTCAATTAGTCAAAATCCTTGATTTTGGAGTCGCCAAATTTTTGCATAAATCGGCAATCAATGAAAATCATCATAGGTTCCAAGGGACTTTAGCTTATTGTTCTCCCGAACAACTCGAAGAAAGCGAAATTGACCATCGGTCAGATATTTATAGTTTGGGGGTAGTAATGTATGAAATGCTCACAGGTGCAAAACCTTGGCAACCAGAAACCGATTATTTTGGTGCTTGGTACAAAGCACATCGCTTTGAAATACCACGCAAAATGACATTCGTTGATTCCCATTTGCAAATACCGCAGGATTTGGACAACTTAATTATGGCTTGTCTTGCCAAAAATCCTGACTCACGTCCGCATCTTGCCGAAGTTATCGAGGTTCTCGAACATATCAAAGCCCAAAAAACACCTTCATCTTATATCCCCACTATTCACCCTACCTCGAAGTTGAGTCTATCTGTAGAAAAAGCTTGTCGGAAACTCACTTGGTCAAAAGACAAACCAATTCAGGAAATAGTTTTCCCCCACCTTGTCACCACCGAAAACGAAACCGTTGCTGCATTGTCGTTGATGATGCCAAAACAAAAAATCCAATCATCGAAACTTGCAGACTGCTACAACCAATTTGTTTTTGTAACAGCACCTTACCCAATGCTGCTATGGGTGACTTTACTATATAGCCAAGAACAGGGTGCGAAGTGGCTACCATGTTACTTAGATATGCAAAATCCCCATCATCTTAATTTAGTACAGTCTCTCGCTGCAAGCGATCGCTATGGGCTGATTTTCTTCACTCTCGAATCCCCCCACTCCTGCATCGAAGTTTCCAGCAGTCGCATCGGTTTACGTCAGCAGCAAATGCTCGAAACTTGGCTAAAACAGGTTCACACGTTGCCATCCGTGCCAGTTTCTGCTAAAGATTTGAGTAAGAAATTGCTCAAGCAGCAATATAAGGATTTGCAAACCCGCATCCTCAAAGAACTCACCTCAAACTCAAACTACCAAGCCGAATCGGTGATGTTGAGATAATTAATAGAAGTACTTGACAAATTTCTCTCAAGTCAGGATAATAAGAAAGTTGCAAATTAAAGCAATCACTTGAGGGACTGTAGTTCAATTGGTTAGAGCACCGCCCTGTCACGGCGGAAGTTGCGGGTTCGAGCCCCGTCAGTCCCGTTCTAAAATTTCCTACTCTATTGTTGGCATCCTGCCTCCTAGCTTTGAATTTAGGTTAAGCTACTCACTAAGGATGTAAGCGAGGTTTTATGATGGTAAGCAGCCTCAAAGAACTAATTAACGAGTCAGAGCTGGGTAGCAACTCAGACTCGGAGGAAAGATTTATCAGTAGCGGTGTGAGTTGGGAAAATTACGAAGCATTGCTAGCCAAACTAGAGGATAATTGCCATTATCGCGTTACATACCTAGATGGGGTGCTAGAGATTGTGTCACCGTCAATTAGACATGAATTTGTAAAAACGAATTTAGGAATGTTGCTAGAGCGTTTTTTCTACAACAAACGTATTCGTTTTGTACCGATGGGAAGTTCTACTTTCAAAAACAAAGCCAAAAAAGCCGGGGCTGAACCCGACGAATGTTACTGTATAGGTGAAAAGAAAAACATACCCGACTTAGCTATCGAAATAGTTGTGACCAGTGGCAATATAAGTAAACTGGAAACCTATCGGAGATTGGGAGTTGCAGAAGTTTTGTTTTGGGAGATAAACCAGCTTAAACTATACCACCTACGGGATAACTCCCAGCAAGAAAAAGCTACTGTTTACCCCAATACATATGGGTATGAGGAAATTACCATAAGTGAAGCCATACCACAACTAAATATTTCCTTATTCGAGCAGTGTCTCTTAATTTCAGATTCAATTTTAGCAGTAGACGAGTTTGAAAAAGGTATTAATTCTTAGATAATTTAACTCGACCGGTGGAGTCGGTAAATATAAACTTGTACGATGGGCTAACCCTATCTTTACGATAATCGCAAAGCTAGCGCTGGTATTCCAAAAGTTCTGGTAATCCAAATTGCGATCGCAGGTGACAGATGTGCATCTACCCAAATTGTCATGCAACCAACACCGGATGATTAAGTTTACGAGAAGCATACATAAGTGCTGCTTTTAAATCATCTATCTCAAGGTCGGGCATTTCTGACAAAATTTCTTCGGCATTTAGTCCAACTGCAAATAAATCTAGCACGTCTGACACCCGGATTCTCATACCACGAATACAGGGACGACCCCCACATTGTTTAGGATTGATTGTGATTCTTTCAAGTAAATTTGGCATCCGGTTTACTCCTGACGAATTCTTCTCTAAATCTAATTGTGCATCGCATTTGCACGCTGAGGCAAATATACAGCACCAAGCCAAGAATTTGGGCATGTACGGTATCCATTGCAACACTTGCATTGAGCTAAATTAATGCGATCGCACGAAACTTTCTCTATTTATAGCAAGCATTTTCAACTCAACCCTCTCGTTTGCTTTGGAGTTGCTAAATACAAACTTGTGCGATAAGCTAACCGAACTTTACCTTGCTCGTCACTAAAACGGTTATGGAACTCTGACAATTGCAAAATAAGTTTTTCTAATGCCGCACCTTGCTTAGGAACAAACCCTTGACTGCGAGCTAATCCAACTAATCCAGCTAAATCTAGTTCTTGGTGGTAGTTGTAATAGTGACGATGTAAGTTGTTAAAGTAGGGAAGCCAAAGTCCTTGCCAAAATAGTTGATATCGCAAAGCTTTGAGTAGTGTTTTTGGCTTGATTCGAGGTTGCGCTCGACCTTGAAAATCCTTGGATGCTTCTGATATTAAACGACTGTAACGCTTAGAAACAAAATCTTTCTCATCCCACATAGTCCATATCAAAGCCAACCGTCCGTTTGCTTTAAGGATACGATGGAACTCCCGAAGGCTATTCATGAAATCGAACCAGTGGAATGCTTGAAAAGAGACGACTAAATCAACCGATGCAATATCTAAGGGAATTTTCTCGGCAGTTCCAGCTAAGAACTCGACCAATTCATGGGCTGTTGCAGATTCTCTCATATCCACGTTTGGTTCAATTGCCAACACGCGAATTCCTCGATTTGCTAGCAACCGTGAACCAATCCCCGTACCGGCTCCAATATCAGCAACTAGTAACTCAAGAGTTTTTAATCCTGCCAAGATAGTATCAATTGCTGAACTAGGATGAATAGGGCGATACTTTTCGTAATCTTCTCCTCGATCGGAAAAGTAATTTAATGGGTTTGTTTCGACATTAGACGCAGGGGAGTAATTTGAACTCATATTGTCCTCCTCGCTACTATGTTATGTAATTGGAAAGGTAAAAGATATAAATTAATTCTTGATGGGATGCTTTTCTAGCATAACATTAGGATTTTTCGTCTATTTGCTGTAATGGAATTTCTAAATCGTTCCTTGACGATAAGTTAACAACTTCTCTTCCACTTTCAGCTTGTTTCTTCTGCCAATCTGCAAATATCGCTTTGAAGTCGTAATTAAATGATTTGGCGTGTTCTTCACGAATTCGGTGGATTTCTTCTAAAATTTTGTCTTCCCACATATTTTACTCCTAGATCGGATTTCCAGCATATGCACTAAGCTAAATTAATTATGCTTTACAAAAAAGAAGGTTTGTTGTGTCCGTAAGAGTTCGTATTGCACCGAGTCCAACTGGAAGTTTACACATTGGTACAGCTAGAACCGCTGTATTTAACTGGTTATTTGCCCGCCATCATGGGGGTACATTTATCCTGCGAATCGAAGATACCGATGAAGAGCGATCGCGTCCTGAATTTACCGATAATATCATGGAGGGTTTGCGCTGGCTGGGTTTAAATTGGGATGAAGGCCCCTTTTACCAATCGCAACGCTTGGATATCTATAAAAGTGCTGTCGAAAAACTCCTAGAAAAAGGTTTAGCTTATCGCTGCTACACTACATCTGAGGAACTCGAAGCACTCCGCGAACTTCAAACGGCTAAAAAGGAAGCACCCCGCTATGATAACCGTCACCGCAACCTGACACCTGAACAGGAAGCAGCATTCCAAGCTGAAGGACGTAGCTTTGCAATTCGCTTTAAAATCGACGATGCCCGCGAAATTGTTTGGAAAGATTTAGTACGGGGCAATGTCACCTGGCACGGAAGAGATTTGGGTGGTGATATGGTCATTGCCCGCGCTGCTGCTGATGGAGTTGGTCAACCACTGTATAATTTTGCTGTGGTGGTTGATGACATGGATATGCAAATTAGCCATATCATTCGCGGTGAAGACCACATTGCCAATACTGCGAAGCAAATTTTGCTTTACGAAGCAATGGGGGTAAAAGTGCCGGAATTTTCGCACACACCGCTAATTTTAAATGAACAAGGGCGCAAACTCTCGAAGCGCGATGGGGTAACTTCGATTT
>JANNFJ010000649.1:0-8730 GCA_031379725.1 Calothrix sp. OTE_75_metabat_31 | reverse complement strand
CAGTGCTGGAAAAAGAAAACCGCATATTGCGAAAAAGGCTTGAACGCATTGAAGTTGAGCAAGTACGGTTAGAACAAAGCAATCTACGTAAAGAATCGCTATTGCGGAAAGTGATTGAAGAATTACAGCGATCGCAAGCCCAAACCGAGGAAAAAACTGCACAATTAGAAACAGCATTACGCGAACGCAAACGGCAACAAGAATCATTACGTTTGATTATGGAGGGAACTGCATCCCATACAGGGGGTGAGTTTTTCCGCTGCTGCGTTCGTTCTTTGGCAGAAGTTTTACAAGTCCGATATGCTGCTATTAGCGAAATAGTAGACGAAAACCATACTAGAGCCAGAACTATTGCATTATGGACGGGTTCGGGATTTGTCGAAGGAGTCGAATTTGAGTTAGCTGGAACTCCCTGTGGTGTAGTGATTCAGGAGGGATTTACTGTATTTCCGGATTCGTTACAAACAAAATTTCCAGAATCGGATACAGCTGCAACGCTCGATGCAGAAAGTTATATAGGAATTGATATTCGGGATACTTACGGAAATATACTAGGTAATTTTGGGATTATGGATACCAAACCGATACCAGCATATGCTGATATCGAAGAATCGATATTGCGGATTTTTGCAGCCAGAGTTGCTGCCGAAATTGAACGCGATCGCGCCCAATCAAAGTTGCGAATCCAAGCACGGGATTTAGAAATGACCCTCAAAGAGTTACAAAATACCCAAGTAAAACTCTTACATAGCGAAAAAATGTCTTCTTTGGGACAGCTTGTTGCCGGTATTGCTCACGAAATTAACAATCCGGTTGGTTTTATTTACAGTAATCTCGCACCGGCAACGCAATATATCCAAGATTTACTCGACTTAATCAAACTCTACCAGCAACACTATCCCAATCCCGCACAACCAATTTTACAACACATCGATAAAATTGAACTTGATTATCTAATCACAGATTTACCTAATTTATTTAACTCAATGGAAGTCGGAACCGAACGCATTCAGCAAATCGTCCTTTCATTACGCACATTTTCCCGTCTTGACGAAGCCGATACCAAACAATCGGAAATCCATGAAGGTATCGATAGCACCTTAATGATTTTAGAGCATCGTCTCAAAGGCAAAGCGCATCATCCCAGAATTGAAGTCATTAAAGATTACGGTAATATACCCTTGATAGAATGCAGTTCTGGACAATTGAATCAAGTATTTATGAATATTTTTGTCAATGCAATTGATGCTTTAGAAGATAAGTTTAAAAATTCAGTTTCAAATAATGACGCTCAACCAATTATTTTGATTAAAACTGAAGTTATCAATGATGAATGGGTAGCTATTCGTATTAAAGATAATGGTATTGGCATGAAGGAGGAAGTAATTTCCAAATTATTCGACCCTTTCTTTACCACTAAGCCGGTAGGTAAAGGTACGGGTATGGGAATGTCGATTAGTTATCAAATTATCACGGAGAACCATCACGGAAAATTATTTTGCAATTCCGTATTCGGAAAAGGTACAGAATTTGTCATCGAAATCCCCATTAAATCGACTTTTAATTCGTAGTAGTTTATATTAAAGAGTTTTGACACCGATTTCCCCGCAAGCGAAAAAAGGCAATGACCGCCGAAGTATCTACAATCATGCTGGGAGTCCATCTTCGTCGTAGAGTGCGTCTGGCTCAAAGTCATTCGCTTTTTGTTCAACGGTAGACTGAATTGTAGATAAGTGTTCTGCCAGTTGGGTTTGCCGCCGTACTCGCCGCAGTTCTCTATACTCCCATTCCAAAGCTGCCTTTACGATCTTAGTTGATTCTTGACCAGTCAGTTCGCGCAGTTGCTGGATTAAACGATCAACCTCAGCATTTTTGATATTAATAGCCATGACTTCTACAAGTAGTGTCTATAATTTAATTCTAGACTTTTCTCCAACTCTTAGCAAGCTTAATATACCGTAAGGGCACGAAATTTCGTGCCTCACAATCTTGTGAGATAACGGAAAATCATTTCTTCGTAAGCGCTTAAGATACCGTACTTACCAATGTTCTTTTCAAGATTTATGAATCAAATTAGTTTAGATGTTTTTACTCATTAGAAAATAAACATTACCGGGTGTAAACAATTCAAATACCCCGTTGTTGCCGATGTAGAGATTCAATGACTAAAAACCCTTTTGACCAATTTTCTAAACAATTTTTTGAAGAATTTCTCTCTCCCTTGGGTGAAGTTAGAATTAACTTTGAAATTCCTGGAGAACCAAAATTTGTTGATATTTGGTTTATTCCATCAAATCGACCGACTGGTGACTTGAGTGAGTTAGGAATCCTAGCTTCAATCGCTCAACATCCTTGCTTACTCGAACCTTTCCGCAAGCAACCCACTGACAAAGAAATTCGCAGTTGTCTTTACAAGTTATACCATCTAGAAGCAGAAATTCAACGCGATGCGAAACGGGACGAAGATGTAATCTCCGAAGAGGAACTTCCACGACTGTGGATTCTTGCAACTTCTTGTTCGGATGAAGTCTTAAACGATATACCTCTCCATCGGGATGAAGCTTGGCCCGAGGGTATTTACTTTTCTGGTAAAATACTTCTAGCTCGAATTGTCGCCATAGACAGATTGCCACGTACCCCGGAAACGCTTTGGTTGAGGATATTGGGTAAAGGCTTGATTCAAAAACAAGCTGTTGAAGAGGTAATGGCTTTACCCAAGGGAAATAACAAGCGTTCTGCAATTTTAAAGCTGCTTTATACTTGGAAGATAAGCATTCAAGTAAGTCAATTTGAGTTGGAAGAAAGGGAGTTAATTATGAACTTATCACAAGCTTATTTAGAGTGGGAACAAGAGACTATCGAGCGTGGTAAGGAGATAGGTAAGGAGATAGGTAAGGAAATAGGTAAGGAGCAGGAGCGACGGAAATTGCTCGAAAGCTTACTATCTGGACGTTTTGGTCAACTAGACTCTGCATTAAGCGCAATTATTGAGCCGATATTAAGTTTACCAACAACTGAGTACACGGCTATACTTTTGCAATTGTCGAGTTTGTCACGTGAGGAATTGTTAGCACGCTTTGAGTAGTTTTACTCGATACCTTACGCATAATATGTCTATCGTATCTTACAAAGAGATATCATGCGTGAGCCAGTTATTTATCAGTCGATTAAACAAAAAGGTAGCAAAGAAGGGTTCGAGAAGCGCTCTTTGCATTAACTATTCCTTAACCTTTCATCGATTCCAATTTGCCTAAAATACTTTTGTGGTAGTAAATGGTTATCTAAATGTTCGGACTACGGCGGAATCAAAAATTACTGGCTTTAGCACTGACTGTATTCTTATTAATGTTTAGCTGCGTCCCAGGTAAATTACCATCCACTCGCGGTAATGGCATTAATATTATACTGATGATTGGTGATGGTATGGGCTGGGAAATGGCTCGTGCCGGTGCGTTAGCGAAGCTGGCCGAAGGCATCGCAAGCGGTGCGAAAATGTACAAGGAAGGTAAAGGACAGGGTTTAAACTTTCAAAAACTATCTGGCTACACCTTGTCAAGTACCTACGGGACGATTATTAACGGACAAGATGGTAAGCTTTCCACTGGTAATTCCGCACTGGATGGCACTAATTCAAAAACTGCTCAAAGTTCGCTTCTTCCTGGCTTTGTTTTCAATCCCACTAATAATATAGTTGGTTATGACGTTGCCCGTGGTGGTGCAAATCCTTGGACTCCCGGCAATGATAAAGAATATATTCAACAAAATTACCCAGACTCGGCTGGTACAGCTACCACTATATATACAGGGGTCAAAACTTATAACAACGCAATGGGTGTAGATATTTACGAACGACGGCAAACCACTATTTTGGAACAAGCTGCACTCAAAGGCAAATCTACAGGGTTAGTTACCTCCGTCCCAATTAGCCATGCAACCCCAGGTGCAGCAGTTTCGTTCGTGAATCGACGCAGTAAATATGATGCACCTAGCCCCGACGTAGACAATATTCTCCAACAAACCCTGACTATATTTAAGCCTACCGTGTTATTGGGTGGTGGTCATCCTCTTGATTTAGCAAATAAAACCAATAAATCTGGAGTTTACAACTGGGAGTATATTACTCAGTCAACTTACGAAGAATTGAAAACAAAACCTAATAATAATTCTTACGGCTATAAATTTCTCGAACGCAGTCCAAATGCCGCGAAAATATTACTAGAAACAGCTAAATCTCTCGACCCCAATAAAAAAGACAAATTACTCGGCTTATACGGCGCACGCGGACAAGGTGGTAATCTACCCTTTAGTACGGCAAATGGAGACTACAGCAGTACAGGATTTACCACTTCGTTATTTTCTACAGCTTCAAAAAACAATCAAATCCCTCAAGTTGAAAAAATCCGTCCTTTAGCTCCTAATGAAACCGATGCTCAATTTATCAAAAGAGAAATCAACGAAAATCCCAAACTAGCCGATTTAACTTTAGCCGCTTTAAGCGTTTTGGGAAAAGACCCCGATGGCTTTTGGTTAATGGTGGAAGGTGGTGATATCGACTGGGCTTGTCACGATGACAACATGGATAATCTCATCGGTACGGTCAAAGATTTTGATAAAGCCGTTGGCACTACGATTGATTGGATTAAGAAAAATGGCGGTTGGGAAAAGAACTTATTAATTGTTACCGCAGACCACGACCACCACTTAACGCTCAATCCCAACTTTCCCCAATTACTAAAACGTTTTGGTGCCGAAGATTTAACCTATAACAAACATAAACCAAACGAAGCGGGTCATTATTGGGGTGCTTCTGCTGATATCAAATATGGGTGGGGCACTCATAGCAACCATTTAGTTCCAATTTATTACCAAGGTGGGCCAGTAAATTTTGACAAGTACGTAGGACAAAATGTAACTTTCCTTGACCGTCCCCCCGGAGGTGCAGCCACCAATTATACAATTCCCGGTATCAAAGGAGCCGTAGACGAGTCGCATATTTACCAGGTTATGTTTGAAACAATTAATGCACCTGCGCCGAAAAGGTAGGTGGTTGGTATCCTTTCGCTGTTTTATATCACCATTACCCAATCGGATTGATTTCTCCAACGAATTTCAGTAAATCTACCATCGTAAATGTAGCTGGAGTTTGTGCAGGTAGAATTGGTGTCCAATCGGGGTTACGTACCAAAAATGAACTGCTATCTCCTTCCAAAAGTCCGATAAATACTTCCGCTAATATACGGCTTCCCACTTGCCCTAAGCGCTTTCCTTGACCTTGAATTTGCGCTTCTTTGAGGATGTAATACCACAATGGTGACTCAATATGGAAGTTGTTTTTAACGGCAACTGCTCCATCTGCTCCAGTGGATAATTCGGCTCTACTCAATGGTTGCAACTTCATAAACCGAGCTACACTTTGACCCGATGGTAAACCCATACTACGACCGCGTAACAAGTTTCTGACCGCCAGCGATCTAGGTTCGGGAACATTTGGTAAATTTTTTAATGGGTCAACAAGGAATGGATCGAGTTTGCGGCTCAAACCAACTGGTACAGTCGAGTCGATTTCAAAGAATCTTCTCCAATCAATAATCCAGTCGCTAGGAACCGGAATGCTCTTGAAGTCGCCAAATTCACCCGATTTAGCAGTGAAATTAAATAGCAATTCTAATGTTGCTGGTGTGACTCCACCGGGACGAGGAGTAAAAACGCGGTTGTAATCGTATTCTGCACGCACCATACTGTGACCGAGACGGTAAGCTGCGACTGAAAACTCAACGGGAATAAATGCTTCTCGTCTGAATTTGTAGAAACGTCTGCCTTTGTTAAAGACTATCTCTAACTGATTCTTATCAAGAATGCGAGTCAAGAAATCGTGGAGGATTATCCATTGATAGTGCCAAATGACTATTTCTCTAGCTTGGATAAAAACAGACTTATCGGTGGAAGTTCTGGGTTTGATGCTGCCGTCTCTAATGCCTACAACAACTTTATTATGGAACTTCAAAAATGCTAGGTGTAATTGGGCAACAATCAAGTTTTCGTCGTTGCGTGAATCACCAATAATCGCTAACTTACTTTGGGCACGAGGTAGGTCATTCGGCAGTTGAGTCGGAACTGTAGCATCTCCCCTTCCTGGTGTAGAATTCGTTGCACCAATTAAAAATAAATCTGGGTCATCGAGTTGGTAGAGATATGGTTGTACGTCAGGACCCGAACCATAGATGCTATCGAGGTCTAGTCTGGGGGTGCGGAAATTTTGTACAGCCAATGGATCGACAAGAGTTTCTTGGAGGGTACTGGTGTCGAGGGTAATGTCGTGGTCGATAAATTGACCCAAATAGGTGAAACCCGCAGGAACGTTAATATTATCTCCGGAGGGAGTATTGGGAGTTGGGTCGTTCATTGCGTCACCCAGTTCGGTCAAGCTTTTGACTGATGGAGTAAAGCTTGGCAGTTGAGGGAACATTCTGCCAAATTTTCCTGGGCTGACCATTTCACCAGGTGGTTGATTTTCGCCTGTGCGTGCTGCAAATCCATGACGGCTAGCCATATAAGTTATCCCTTTAAAGTTTTAAGTTTGTTGTCGGATAGAAGAAAATTTATTTCGTATCTATCTGTAGTATTGTTCGGACAACAAAAATTATGCAGTACCCCTGAGTGTACTTTTCGAGCGTCATGGTCTGCTTCATTAATTTTAGGGGGTAGCTGTAGTGCTTCGGCTTGCGCCAGCCCGCAGGGCTTGCATCCTGCTCGCCTACTACATAACACGAGCTTTTCGGCTCGCACTACTTATCAGAATTAATGATACGAACCACTATAGGACTACTATTTGATTTTTAAAAGATACGTAGGGTGTGTTAGCGGTAGCGTAACGCACCAAGGCCTTGGAACGGTGCGTTACGCTGTCGCTAACGCACCCTACATATACTAACTGCCCCTACATGTGGTCTATTTACCCGAAAACTGCTGTAATGACACGAACCACTAGTTTGTAAAGAATGGTTGAAGATTACTCGATAATAACTGTTACTATTGTTACCATTTATGTAAGTAGAGATAACTTTAATAACTCCAAACTTTTCTCATAAATATCGAAGTTGAAAGAAGTATATCAACGAGTCAAATATCAAGTTAATAGCAAGCTTTTTGCATATTTATTATCTAACATTACTAAGCAATATTTATGAGAACAGTGCATAGCAATGTTACAATTACACCTTTTCACTAATATTTGTTGCAGACTCTTGATCCCGTTGCTAGGGTATGCGAGTAAGGCTATTGTTGGTAGTTTCCTTTACAAAGGAGGTACATCTTGATGCAAGATATTGATTTTTTTTACACCCACGTCATTGTGCTTTAGATGTGCATTATCAAATCAATGAGGACTTTTACATTGGGTTTGATTTTCCCTGAGTTAACGCTTTTTGGCGTTCAAACCGTAATCCGTTCTTTACGACTGCGACTCATTCAACAAATAATTAGTGAATAGCGCTATTCCCAGAGATTTTACCTCAAGAACGCGAGCAATTTGACCGAAAAACATCATTAAGCAACGATTCTTTACTTTCATCTCATACCCGTAAGGGTGAAAACTCACCATTTACATTGTTCTTGCCTTTATCTGTATAAATCCCTACAAAATTACTCGGCAATACAACCAGTGCGGTGACAAATTATTGGAGTTTTTGGCTATTAATATTCAAGTAAAAACGGCTCTAGTGACTGGAGCATCTCGCGGTATTGGACGTGCGATCGCGCTGTCCTTAGCAAAACAAAAAGTGAAGCGCTTGCTATTAGTTGCTCGGAACTACCAACGTTTAGCCCAAGTGGCTGCGGAGATTGAAGCACTCGGAACAGAAGTCGTACTTCTGCCATTGGATTTGACTCAGATAGTCTGTGTGAATATTGCGATCGCGCAAGCTTGGAGAGATTACGGTCCGATTCATTTACTTGTTAACTGTGCTGGAGTCGCACACCAGACTCCGTTCTTAGAATCGAAGCTCTCGCATGTCCAAGAAGAACTCGAAACCAATCTAATCGGGATGTACTCTATTACTCGTTTGGTTGCACGACGGATGGTGACGCAACAACAAGGAGTTATCGTTAATGTTTCCAGCTTGATGGGTAAAGTCGCTGCTCCAACAATGGCAACCTACTCTGCCACTAAATTTGCCATCGTCGGATTCACCCAAGCTTTGCGTGGTGAACTAGCACGGCATAATATCCGCGTCTTAGGGTTACTACCATCCTTGACCGACACCGATATGGTGCGCGATTTACAATTGTTTCGCTGGGTCTTACCCATGACTACCGAACAAGTCGCAGATGCACTCATCACTGGATTGCAGCGAGATTCATCGGAGATATTAGTCGGGTGGCAAAGTCATCTTGCAGTATGGTGCAATCGGATTGCTCCTTGGTTGCTGGAGAAGATTTTACTAATGTCTGCTCCATTGCCTGTGTTAAGACAAAAATATTACCTGCAATTACGCAGGGCTGAAGCGGGTTCGCAGTAGTGGTCTGTGTTATTAATTTTGATAGGTTCAAAAATATTTTGTAGTGGGAGCATCTTGCTCGCACTACCTGCTCGGTTAAGAAAATTCGAGAAACCCAAAACCTCGGAACAGACGCGATATATGCCGAAGTGGCACGCTACGTGTTAGCGTAGCTTCGCCTTAGCGATACGCGTCTGTGCATCCTTGAAATCACTACGAAAAATCCTTAACCGAG
>JANNFJ010000646.1:0-3260 GCA_031379725.1 Calothrix sp. OTE_75_metabat_31 | reverse complement strand
ATTAAACCACACTACAGGGGCGTTCATGCTTGCGCCTTCTTAATTTCAACTTTATATACTATGGTTTCTGAACCTGCAATCTGCTGTTATATGCCTGCAATATAAGCAAAACGAAAGTTTGTAATAAATTTTAATAATCTTACACAAATTTTATTTTTAATCACTTTCTTTAGATGGATATTTGATTTTTTGTATCGTGGCAATTAATCGTCCATAAGAAGTGCAGGAACATTGTACCCATAGACAGAAAGCAAGTTAATTTTTTACAGCTACATTAAAGTTAACAAACGAAGCGTTCAGGAAATCACAATGGAATCTCGTCCTAGTACCGATTTACCACCAGTTGCTACAGAATATAACGGTAAAGACCGTAATGCTTTTCTTTTCGGTTTTACTCCTCAAGCTGAATTATGGAATGGTCGCTTGGCAGCAATTGGATTTTTAGCTTATTTGCTGTGGGATGCAGCAGGTTATAGCGTGTTGCGCGATGTACTTCACTTCATTAGCTACTAAATTATCTAAACAATTAAATATCGACAATTACTGAACTTTACCTCAACAACGGAGAAAAACAATGGAAACTCGTAAACCAGCGCCTACACCCACAACCGATTTACCACCCGTAGCTAAAGCTTATAACGGTGTAGACCGTAATGCTTTCCTTTTTGGCTTCAACCCTCAAGCTGAGTTATGGAATGGTCGCTTGGCAGCAATTGGATTTTTAGCATACTTGCTATGGGATGCAGCAGGTTACAGTGTGTTGCGCGATGTATTGCACTTCATCAGCTACTAATTACTAGTTATTTGTTGATGTTAGTGGTTGGAATAAACTACTAATATCAACAATTAAAAGTCAATAATTATCAATTAATACTCAGTAAACAACGGAGAAAAATAATGGAAACTCGTAAACCCGCACCCACACCCACAACCGATTTACCACCCGTAGCTAAAGCTTACAACGGTGTAGACCGTAACGCATTTCTTTTTGGCTTTAACCCACAAGCTGAATTGTGGAATGGTCGTTTAGCAGCGATTGGATTTTTAGCATACTTGTTATGGGATGCAGCAGGTTATAGCGTGCTGCGCGATGTATTACACTTCATTGGTTACTAATTAATAGTAGTGCATGTGATTAATTTTGATAGGTTATTTAGATCCCCGACTTCTTAAAGAAATCGGGGATCTAAACCTCTCGAAAGGCCTACAACTCATCTGAACTTTTGACCGCTGTAGAGACGTTACATGTAACGTCTCTTCAGTGGTTTGTGCGTTTGATGGGCTAATAGATCCTCAACTTCTTAAAAAATCGGCGTTAAAACCGTTTAGATGTGCCGAAATGACCCTGGGGGGCACGATGTATCGTGCCCCTACACACCCTGGGACAGCGAAAAATACGGAGAGGGGTGATATTTTTAGATATGCCGAAATGACCGTAGGGGCACGATACATCGTGCCCCTAAATTCTGTGGGACAGCAAAAAATATTAATGCGAGGAGTCATACATCTGATTAACCAGCAGTATCTTTTAAATAAAATATGGATGGAATAACCACAGAGACACAGAGTACACAGAGGAAGAATACTGAGAGATTTTCTAAAATTAAGCCTGATTTTTATATATAATTACTATTACTTCGGTTTTGGTAAAGAGAACCAAAATCTTGAACCACCTTCAGGACGGGGTAAATAACCAATTTCACCCCCCCATCGTTGAACTGTAATTCTGCAAAAATAAAGTCCTAATCCAATCCGACCTGACTTACCTTTTCCTTGAACAAATTTTTGAAATAAGGTTTTAACATTTTCTAAAGGTACACCACTTCCTTCGTCATCAATTGTAACGCGGATACAATTATCATCGTGTATTAAATTAATTGTTACAGTTGATTCTCCAGGACTATGACGAAAAGCATTTTCGACTAAATTTGAAATTACTCTTTCCAAGCGGGATTTATCACCAACCACTTTCCAATCTGCGCTTGACTCAATATTGGCAACTAATTGTAACTGCATTTTATTGAGTGCAAAAGTTGGTGTTAAAATTTCGACAACTTCTTGTGCTGCATTTAAAACATTTGGTGCTTGTTTCGCATCCATTGCAAAAGACTCAAGCGATTGCATCTCGGCAGAAAATGCATCTAATATTTCTCGAATTAGCATTTCCTGCTTAATCGATTGCTTTCGACCGGTTTGCAACCTCTCCTTTCCTTTCGGTGTTAAGTTTTCAAATTCGAGTAAAGCTAAACAGCAGTTAATCCCGCTTAATTGTCCAGCGATATCGTGAATAATACAGTGGATCAATATTTCTTTCTTTTGATTCTCTTTAAGTAACTGAGAATAATTTAATTTATTTTCCCGTGCTTTTTGAATTATTGCTCGTCTTTCATGGTAATCTTCATCCAAAAGTTCGACTAATAATATTTTTTTGCTATCCATGTTAATTGCCGAAGCTTCAAAATAGTGTTCGTTACCAGCCAAATCTAGATTTGCCCACGAACCAGATTTGAGTTGAGTATTGCTATTTTGCTGCCAAAATTCCTCTGCATCAATCAAAAAGTTTTCTAAAAACAGAAATTCTTCTTCTGGTATTAGTACTTCCATTCCCGATGCAATCCTTCGACGGCAAAATTGCGTCAACCAGTTTGGCATTACTCCAGTTATTCTAAAGCAACCAATATCAACACGTTCCAAAACAAGGATTTTTAAGGCAGCAAGCAAGTCTGCGGTAATATTAGTCATGATATTTCGACTGCCACTCTAATTAAAAGTTGATTGATTTGAGTTTATTGATTTAAAATTCGAGTTAGCTTCTCTTGTAACAAAACCGAATCGTTCCCTTGTTGCTGAATTAGTGATAGCTGCATTTCATCGAGTGTTGCATCTAAAAGCAGTACCCAATCTCCTTCGTCCGATGGAAACATGTGGACATCAGCACAAAGTCCGTCTTCGGTTTTCAATCGAGGTAAAAATAAGGGAAAATCATCTAAAGGCAAAAGACCTTCTAAAAAAAAGATTTGTTGTCCGATATTTAGCCCTTTTTCTAAGTTCGTAACCCCATAATCGGCTAATTTTCCCCCCCAAGCTGAAAGAGAACCATCTTTTCTGACTAAAAGATAGGCTAGCGAACGATTTTCGAGCATGAGAGCAATCAAGTAGGCTATAATAGGGGAAGGAACATTTAACATTTAGCCCTCCAATATTTTCTGAGCAATAACTTGAAAGACTTCTTCGACACCCCGACCTGTTTTTGCGCTTGT
>JANNFJ010000639.1:0-8526 GCA_031379725.1 Calothrix sp. OTE_75_metabat_31 | reverse complement strand
CGTCTCATGATTGAAGATGCTTATCATGATTAATTAAAACCCCTCCTAATAGAACAAAGAAATGGTGTTGCTATCGATAGGGTCTTTGTTTCAGTTGCACATGGTCCGTTTGATTATCAAGTATGTACCAGGGGTGAGTTTAAAACAAAAATTCATTTGAAAAATTTTACTTTGCCACAGTTAGGTTTAATTGCCTTAGTATTACGCGATTTAGATGAAGGATGGTTTGGGATTGGATATGGAAAAACTCGCGGTTTGGGTACGGTTACGGTAGAATTTAACAGTGCTGTGGTGCAATATCCTGGCTGTATTTTAGGACAAGATGGAAATATTTATCCGTTTGGAAGTAAAACACCTTGGGATAAAATTTATCTTGCTGGTGCGGGACATTTTGTGCGAGACGAACCACAAGATAACAAAAAATGTTATGGTTTTCCCGCAGATGATATATACGAAATTCAAGAACATGAGCTAACATTTGTTGATTTAAAATCGATGCAATATAGATTTGGAATTCAAATGGAATGGCAAGGTCATGATGTTCCTAATTTGTTTACCAAAGTAGTGGAAAAATGGAGTAATTTTCTAAAAGCTGGAGGTGCTGTATGTGCTTCGTAGCAGCAAATCGGGAAACTTTGTCTGAGAAAGAATTGATCGATTTGCTAGAAAATTTCTCAGCATTGCCTAATTATGATATACCTAGCTATTATTTTTTACGTTGGAAACATCGGGTAGGAGGGTTTTGGGAAAGACGTAAGGAAAAGTATGAGGGTTTAGAAGATGACATACGCGATCGCTTAACAATCCCTCTCCCAAAAGACCCTCTCCCAAATAACCCCCCAGTAAAACCCACCGAACCCTTCCCCAGTCCAGAAGGACAATTATTTAACTCAATCCTAGAGATACGCTGGAAAAAGCAGCAAGGAGGTTATCAAGTATTAATTCTTAGTTCTCAAAATAAACAATCCATTTTTAATTCTCAAGATGAGCAACTTTTCTTAAAGTTACAGTCAACGAAAATTAGTTTTAAAAGTATTAGAGATAATTGGGAAATTTTAGAACAAAGTACAATTACTTATTCTCCAACAGAAACTCGGTTTCCTAAAAGCTTGAATATTGAAAAATTGAATATTGCTCAACGCTATTTCAGAGATAGTGACACTGCTACAGTTCATTTTGTTGCCCTAACTGTGAGAGATTAAAATGGCTAATAATCAATCTAAACCATACGCTTTTGTCGAGTTTCCCGATAAAGAACCTACTGAGAATCATCCTCCGGGACATAATAGATATTTATCAGATCGTTTACACGGTACTCTATTTATAGAACTTCATGTTTGGCAAGACTTGCATGTATCCACTGGTGTAGTAGTCATGAATAAGAATAATACATTGATTAAAACTATGCTCCAAGGAAAAGATAAAAAGTTAGTAATTCCAGGTAGTTCCTTAAAAGGTTGCATACGCTCAATCTATGAAGCAATTACTAACAGTCGCATGGGAGTAAAACCAAACAAAGCTGAGATACCATACCCTCCCGAACGTCTTCCCTGCGAGCATATAAATCAACTTTGTCCTGCAAGTGTTGTTTTTGGCGCATCTGGTGAAGGGTGGGGATGGCAAGGATTAGTTTCAATTCAAGATGCACATTATCAAGAAACAGGTTCCGAAATAGGATTTATACCTAATTTATATTCACCACAACCTGATTGCTCGGAATATTATCGTGATGATGGCCAAACTATTGGTCGGAAGTTTTATTACAATATGAAATCTACTATCAATAAAGATGAAGGCAAGGGTATTTCCGCAGAAGTAGCGTCTGATAGTAATATATTTACAACTAAATTAATTTTCAAAAATCTTAAACCCGAAGAACTAGGAACATTATTAATTTCATTAGGACAGGATACTAAAAACCAAAATCAATTAATTTTAAAGATTGGTGCCGGTAAACCAGTCGGGATGGGAAGTGTTAAAGTAAAAATTATTAAAGCTGAAATAATTCAAAATCAGATAGATTTGAACAACCGTTATAAATCTTTTGTACAACCATCTAACTTATCTCTCCAGGAAGTGCAGTTAAAAGAGTTTATGGAAGAAAAAATTCAGCAAGCTCACGAACAACTTGTTGAAAATGCACAACTTAAGAAATTAGTTACTATTTTAAGTCCAAATACAAATTTTTTACCAAAGTTACCTTATTAAAACTATGAACACCTATCAAAATATCACTTACTCAATACCCGAACAGGCTATAAGATTAGCTCAAGAAATAGCCATATCATTAGTTCAAGAGCAAAAGCGTATACAATTAGAACAAAAAGAGACAAAGAATAGTAAAAATAAGGATAAAAAGGGTAAAGAAGATAAAGGTCTTAGTACGGAGTTAAGCAAACTAATTACTTACTTGGATTATAAAATTCGACAAAAACAACAAAATTCAGCAAAATTTTTGATTTATTTAAAAAAGCTGATAGAAAGCAGTAAAAATGATGAAATTGGTCATAGTAAAACAACGCCTTTATATTATGAAAGTCTTTATAAAGTATGTAAGCACTACCTAAAAAACTATAAAGACAAACCATTATTAGTATTACAAATACTTGCGTGGTCACAGCGATTAATGGATTACATCCTAAATGTGAATCCAGATTTTCAACCTGACATTGTTCTTACAGATGAAGCAGAATCAACATTAGAAGAATTTCATCATAGGCTCAATCATTCTCCAAAAGTTAAATCTGTTAAAAATAATCCTATAGAAACTTTAGAATTTCCTACTAAATCAGAAACAGAAGCATTAGCAACCTTAAAATTTTCTCCCCAACCTCCTAAACCTAAACCTATATCTCCAAAGCCTATACAATCTAAACAAATAGTTAACCCACCAACACGACCAAATCCACCAACGAAATCAGTTGAAAAAACTAAACCAGAACCGTCAAAGCCAAAAGCATCTGAACCACCAAATCCTTTTAAGCGTCCTCCAAAATAAAAAATTGCATTGCCTTTTTTAACTTCTTTTCCCATAAGCAACATAAGCAGAATCTGCAACAATTCCCAGCAAACTTATTGGTGCATTTACAGGGATATAATAGTAATCAACCCGCGTTGCCAAATTATCTATTTCTCGAAATCTTCCTTTAACATAAATTACTAAAACAGTATTTTTATCCAACCAATCCAATGCTAAATCAATCTGCTCTTTTACTTTGGCTTCCCGTTTATTTTCCGCATCCTCTTTTGACAATCCAGCAAATTCCTGTCCTTCCAGCAGCTTAGAATTTATTAAATCTAAAACAAAAACATCTCCAACTGGTTTTCTTGGTTTCTTTTGTTGATTCCAGTATTTAACTTTGTCGAAACCTCTTGTCCGCAGCAGCTTACAATCATCAGGTTCTGTTATATCGTTACTAGGTAAGTAATAATCTACAACTGTCGAACCTATTACCCTTTCACGCTGCAAAGAACGCTTAACGCTTTCGATTTCCGACTGAACTAAATCTGTAATTTTATTTTCTACCTCTCGGTTAATTAATTGACTAGCTACTTTTTTCGCATCATCTAGATTTTTACCTACAGCATAAGCCAAAAACCCACCTAAAAAAGCAAATGCGACTAAAGTAAATTGCATTGCTGCAACAAATCTATTAAAGCTTTCACCCAACTGACCATTAGTAGCTTTTAAAAACTCTAGTTGACTTTTGAGTAATTCAATATCATTCGCAGCTTTCGTAGGGTTTATTACAGGTGAAGACGTTGGGTTCAAAGTTGGGGTTGCAGTTTGAGCAATAACCAAGTCCCAAAGGTGAGATACATCAATTGAGGGTAGCCAATCCATAAAAATTATTGCGATCGCTATTACTCTTTATATTTAACCATGTGCGATCGCAACCTGTAATGTTCTCGATGCTTTATTGTGCGATCGCATAAACTACCATACTTAGTATTTTTTGCAGCTATAATTCCGGAAAAACAGTATTTACATTGAGAAAAATTCGGATTTATATTTCCAAACTAAGTATACAAAAATACTTAAGATATTTAATAGGAACGCGATCGCTCCAATTTGTGAGCGATCGCATTGATAGATGCGATGGGTTTCAAGTTTTCATCCCCGTGAGGGGTAATAAATCGAAAACAAAAAAAGGAAGCGGATACTAATTCCTCTTCTGCTCTCTAAAGTTTCCATCCCCGTGAGGGGTAATAAATCGAAAACGATCGAGTGCACGAAATCGAAGTGCGTCCGCAAGTGATTCAGTTTCCATCCCCGTGAGGGGTAATAAATCGAAAACAAAAGCAAATCAGAGTACAACTCACCCGATTTGCTGTTTCCATCCCCGTGAGGGGTAATAAATCGAAAACAATGGAGAGAACTCAGGTCAGTTGACCCAAACAATCCCGTTTCCATCCCCGTGAGGGGTAATAAATCGAAAACTCTTTTTAGTTGGTTTTAAGCTCTAAGTTTGTATTGTGGTTTCCATCCCCGTGAGGGGTAATAAATCGAAAACAACCAAGGAAAGTTTGTCTACTACGGTCTCAGCTTTTCTGTTTCCATCCCCGTGAGGGGTAATAAATCGAAAACAAACGATGGCGTCATTGGCACCAATGATGGTGTCTAGTTTCCATCCCCGTGAGGGGTAATAAATCGAAAACAGTAAAAGTAGTTTCAGAAGTTGGAGATCTTATTTTTCGTTTCCATCCCCGTGAGGGGTAATAAATCGAAAACTTTTGGCTTAAAATTTGAAGCTTCCCGACCTAATGAAGTTTCCATCCCCGTGAGGGGTAATAAATCGAAAACTTCTCACCAGAAAACGTTGTTAAATGTGTCCAAATGATGTTTCCATCCCCGTGAGGGGTAATAAATCGAAAACCCTACCCATTTGAAAGCTTTACCATGACTAACTTTCAGGAGTCATTTTAGCGGGGGGTCTAATTTACCTATCAACAAACATCAGCTATTGACAATAAGTCCTACAGATATCCTAATCAAAGCCTTTCATAGCAAGCAATTAGCGGGGGTGAACGATAGAATCAGGGCTTCAGAGTTTACCCTACCCCCGCTAAAAACTTGCGTGTGACTAGTAGAAATAATAACTTCTACATTCATACTGAAGCATAATATTAACTTTTCAAGGTTCTAATTTTATAAAAGTAAGTATACCAAATTACTCCTCGTTTTTTTAGCTCGGCGTGCTAACTTTACATAAGTTATCACGGATTCATGACAATACTGCTCGGTTAACGTATGTAGAGACGTTACATGTAACGTCTCTACAAGGGTTTCACGCTTCGCAATTTGCTTAACCGAGCAGTATTGGGATTCATGAGGCAGGTTTGTCTGGATATAGCTTACAAAATTAGTAAGGTGCGTTAGCGCTTCTCGTAACGCACCCTACATCTTGTCTCCTAGCGGGATAAAAAATCCTCAGCACAGTTTGAATTGCTGAGGATAGTAATAAATATATCGGTTGAAATGAAAGTTAGTTGAAATCAAAAAACACAGGTAATTTGACTTCGCATTAAGTTAATCAATCCAAAATTTCTTTCTCAGGTAATGGTTGCACTCCTTGCACATCAAAAATAATCGCAAATTTGATATTCTTGATTGAGCTTTCCAGCACTTGTAGATAAGCGACTGCATCATTACGTCTCCGAAAGCGTGCAACAATATCAGACTGTTGACTAGCTTTAGAGAAGCTAGTATTATCCAGCTGTTGATTATTAGATAAAACGCGAATAATACACCAAGGATGTAGTTGCTGCAAATAAGTCACGAGAACCTCCCTACAAATGCTAGTAAATCACCAGAGATGCCGCTGTGGAATTGACTATCATCACAGTAATTAAAGAGAAGCGAATAAAATAGTCCAAGATGATATTGACAAAGTAATCAGGGGGCACCAAAAAATCAATTATCCCAAATTCAAAATTAATGTGTAGGGGCGCAAGGCATTGCGCCCTTATGATGGATAATTAAAGTCCCTTAAGTTGTGGGCTGTCGTGCGTCAAGCCTGAGAGTTATGAAAATTTAACCACTGCAAAACTTGTTCGGGAATCTCCTCGAAATGTTCCAATAAAAAATCCATCAAAGCGAGATGAAGCAAATCGCTATGTGTGGGATAACGTCGGTTCTGACCTGTTCTAAACCAGCCTCGCACGGTAGAATCAGAACGCGAACATATCAAAGCAATTTGCTCGTAACTTACACCCCATTTCGCATAAAATTGTGTTGGTGTCATGCTAAAATCCCAATCGCTGTAGAGTTGAATTAACCGTAATTCTCGCATTTGCAATGAATGAGGTTTAGCCATGATAAGTAAGGTAAAAAGTGAAAAATTTTGTTGTTGTAAAGACGTTATATATGCCTACTATTTGATTTTGAAAAGATACGTAGGGTGCGTTAGCGACAGCGTAACGCACCAAATTATAGCAATGGTGCGTTACGCTATGGCTAACGCACCCTACAAATCAAACCGTATTTCTATACATAACGTCTTTACAAAATTAGTGCGAATCTAAATGCGTAACGAGAATGCTTTGTTCTTCCTCCATATAAAGCCAATAAAAGCGTTTTGCCATTGATGCAGAAGAACTCCAAATATCACCATCTGGACAGCGATATCGATGGGTTCTTAAACTGCGGTAAGCGGGGCCATTGTTAGCAAAATATTCAAATGCCTTGTCGTATTGCTTGCGGTCTAAAGAGGGTAATGCATCTAGTTGTTTTTCAGCTTTTGAACTAAAAATCAAACGAAACTTGAAAGTTTGAATGTGCATTCTCAATGTGCATTCAATAGTTTCCAAATACCCAAACTTAAAACCTCGCACAGAATTTTTTATACAACGGTGGTGCGCGTGCTTTTTTCCAAGCGTTCATATTGGTATTAGTAAGAGTTTGTAGTTGCGCTTCTCACACAATAAACGCGGCATCGTCTACCACAAATTCAGGTTGCGTCCCCACTACTGCGACTTTACAGCGATTGTGAGCAGACATAGGGTAAAATCTTACTTGGTCTTCGCGCTTGTTCACGAGTCGCATTAGATATTTAGACACAATTTGGTACTGGTTTTCATCCAAAACGCACTCAAAAACCGATTTTTGCACGCGAAATCCATAGGAAGAAAGAAGTTTTGACACCCTAGTGCGACGTGTATCGCTAACAATGTCATAGCAAACAAGGTAAAACATAATTATTTCACCAGGGTTAATGCTGTTTTCTGAGTTTTAGCGATATTTGTGGAATTAGAATGGTTGGGATGAAATTTCAATGCCAAAGGACGGTAATACTCTACGTCACCAAGTAAAGACGCAATATATTCACGTACCTGTAAATCGATACACTGACGATATGAAACTTCCCCTGCATAAGGGTGAAGTACAAAAGTTCGGAGTTTTCCTTCCCAACATTGGAGGAACTTTTGAAGCAGGGTCTGGGTTTTTTTCCCATTACCATTACCGTTGCCATTGGATTCCAAATTAGTCAGATTGCGGGCAAAATTTAACACTAAGTCATCGACAATCGGTGCGCGAAATTCTGCCACAAAATCCCATGCTAAGGGAAGTTCGTGATGCAAGTCTTGTCCATCGCCGTGTAAAATTGCGTAATCTGGGTGAAGTCCTGCGGTGTTAAGAAAGGTGTAAATATATTGATGAAGCAGTGTATTTCCCAGGTTTAATAGTTTACTAATGCGCTTTACAGTTGTATGTGGGCATCCGTTGTTATAAAAGCTGAGTAGAGAAGCAACGGCACAATCATAGATATTATCAGCTTCCTCACTGCATTCGCGCAATTCGTCAATAGACCCCGAAGAAGGTAAGTTATCAATCATTAACTTCAGATAATTTAATGCACGTTGGCTTGTATGGTTTGCGTGGTAACGAGTCCAGCTTTGCAAAAAATTATGTTGGTTGTGCAATTTTGCCCAGATTATACTTTCTGCTGTAGCGCGATTAAATTCAGTATCTCGTGCGCGTCTACACTGGTGAGTCAAGTATTTTGGGCGTAATTTTGATGGGTTTTCTAGTCGTCCTAAAGGGTCACCTTGTTGGGTTAAATACAAAGTAGGAATCTGATGACAATATATAGTTTGAATCACTTCCTTTGGTAGATGAATGTTACCAAAGATGAAGAATTGGCTAATATTGCGGATGGGAATACAGATGCGTTGTTTTTGTTGCTGAAATGCCTTAAAATATTTGTGCTGTACTTGGTATGAAACGTCCGGTTCGGTGATGTAAATCGTGGTCATAGGTTCAGCAAAGTAAAAGGTTAAAAGTAAAAAGAGGAAGGCTTGCTCTTGCTTTTTACTTAATTCCATCATCTCAAACCGATATATGAGTTCATATCTGAGTAAATGCAATTTTTATATGACTTCGTATATGACTTATATGAGTTGGGAATAGCACTCGGTAGCATCTTAATAAGCATAAAAGTCACAAAACCTTTCCACCTTAGAAATGAAAGCGATCGCAATACGGATTTCGCTGTGATTCCGGGCATGTAGAGACGCGATATATCG